>NZ_JBDNXE010000062.1:0-23389 GCF_047721585.1 Gluconacetobacter sp. | reverse complement strand
CTCCCCCGCAGCCAAAGCCGGCCGCACCGAGGCCAGCCGGAGCAAGGCAACCCACCCCGCTACCAGCACATCAGCCGCACAGGTCCGCGCGGCATGGGAAAAGAAGCTGAAGATGCAGACGACGCAGCAGAAACAGAACAGCCGCTGACTCCACGCCCGCGACCCTTTCGTCGTGGCATGACCGCGTGCGGAGGCCCTCGCCACCCTGCCCCCACTCAGGGACCACGCCGGGGTCCAGTCTTCGCATTCGCCGTCACGTCCGGCAACGCCGTCAATTCGCCGAACGCCGCGCGCGAAGGCAACGCCGCGACGAACAGGCGCGATTCACCGACAGCGAGCCGTCAACCCGGCACGGAGCATGCCGCTGTCGTTGAGCATCCGTTTGCTCGTCTTCTTATGCGCTCCCATCGTACAGATCGTTGATCGCCTCGATAATCTGCGCGAGTTGAAGCTTGTCTGCGGCTGACCGGACTCGCCTTCCTTGGTCAGCTTCGGCCCGAGATTCTGTATCCCGAGATCCTTCATCCGATGATACATCAGGCGCAGCGTCGTCGTATCGATCGTCTCGCGCTCCAGCTCTCCCAAAAGAGCGCACCATTCGGTCGCCCGTCTTACCACGGCATCCAGAACAAGAAACATGCTTCAACGACGATGTATCAGTGACTTGCAGAACCGCCGATACCCACCCCGCGCAGAATGGTCCCGGCAACCCTCTCCGCATTCGCCGTCACTTCCGGCAGCCCCATCAACTCGCCAAACGTCCCGCGCGACAGCGGCCCGGCGACGAACAGGCTCGCCTCGGCCACACCGTCCACCGACAGCGCATGGCCCTCCCGGTCGGTCTCCACTCCCAGCCCCACCGGGTCGGCCCGTAGCAACCCCTGCCGAGCCAGCCCGGCCAGAAAGGGCTGGGAAGACAGGATACGCGCATGATCCGGCCCGGTCGTCGTCACCACCGCATCGAACGAGGCAACCTCCCGCTCGCCACCCCGCCGGCGCAGCGTCACGGCAAACCCATCCCCCTGCCGCGCAGCATCGTCGATCCGCCCGGCCAGCACATGCAGCGTGCCCTCCGCGATCCGTCGCCGCAGCACCCGCTCCACCTGCGGCGCGATGCGAAAGCGCCGCGTATCCCAGAACGGCCGCACATGCCGCACCAGCCGCCGCCGCTCCACCACCGGCAACGCCGCCCAGATCGCCCCGGCCTGCCGCCGCACGGCGTTGAAAACGGTCTGCCACGGTCGCTCCGGGTCCGCGCGCAACGCCCGCCGCACACGCCGCAGCACGCCGCGCGCCGTCACGGCCGGATCGGTGGAAAAATCCCCCCACGCCTCGGTCACGTCGCTCAGATCCGCCTGCGACACCTGCCCCCGCCGCGACAGCGCCACGATCTCCCCCCGATGCCCGCCAGCGTCCAGCGACGCCACCACATCCGCCATGCTCAACCCGGTGCCCACGACCAGCACCCGATCCTCCGGCCCGATCGCCTCCAGCGCCCCGACAGCCCACGGGTCGACAACCAGCCGCCCCCCGTCCCCAGCCAGCCCGGCCAGCGCCGCCGGCGGTGCCGGGGCGGGGTGCGAGGTCGCAATCACCACGATCCCGGCCTCAGTCCGTTCGCCGTCATCGGTCGCGATCCACCACCCACCTCCCGGCCGGGGCGTCACCTCCGTCACGCGCGCGCGCCGATGCACCACCTGCCCGCTGGCCAGACGCGGCGCCAGCCGCGCCGCCACATACCGCCCGAACACCGACCGCGCGGGATAGGCCGCCCCGTTGGGCAACACGGCCTCGGGGTCAGCCTCCAGCGCACCATCCGCCCGCAACCAACGGTCGAAATCGTCCAGCGCCGCCGTGGTCAGGCTCATCCGCGCCGCCGGCACATTGATCCGGTGGCGCGGATCGCGCGCCCCATACGCCACCCCCTGCCCCAAAGCCTCACGCGGCTCGAACACCGTCACGGGCGGCAGCAAAGCGTCCCCGTTCGTCAGATGCCACGCAATCGCGGCCCCGCTGAAACCGCCGCCGATAATGGCAATCCTGGGCACTGAATCCGTCATGCCGTCTCCGTATGGCGCACGCGGCTGGCCGGATGGTCCGCACCCAGCCGGTCTCCGCGCCCGAACAATTTCTCACGCAGGGTACCGGGCCGATACTCCCGCTTGTAGATGCCACGCCGTTGTAGCTCCGGCACCACATACGCCACTACATCGGCAAAGCTTTCCGGCGTCACGGCATATGCCAGATTGAACCCGTCCACACCGGTCCGCACCACCCATTCCTCCAACAGGTCGGCAACCCGCTCCGGCCCGCCGACAAGAGTGGTGCCCATGCCGCCGATCGCGGCATGTTCCGCCAGTTCCCGCACCGTCCACACCCGGCCAGGGTCCTCCACCGTCAGCGCATCGACAGCGGAATGGATCGCGTCATTGCGGATATGCCGCACCGGATCGTCCGGCGCGTACCGCGAAAAATCAATCCCCGTCCACCCCGACAGCAGCGTCAGCGCCCCCTCCAGGCTCACATACCGCCGATATTCCTGCCATTTCGCCTGCGCGGCCTCGTCATCCGCTCCGGTCATGATGGTCAGCAGCGAGAAGATCAGCGGATCTCCCGCGTGCCGCCCTTCCTGCCGCGCCCGCGCCCGCAGGTCCGCGACCGCGTTCGCCACCACCGCCGCCGATGGCCCGGCCACGAACACACACTCCGCATGCCGCGCGGCGAACGCCCGCCCACGGGAAGACGCCCCGGCCTGATAGAGAACCGGCGTCCGCTGCGCCGAAGGCTCGCAGAGATGGATCGCATCCAGCTTGAAATATGCACCCTCATGCACGATCCGCCGCACCTTCCCAGGGTCGGTAAAGATCCCCCGCGCCGCATCGCGCAGAACCGCATCGTCCTGCCAGCTTTCTTCCCACAGCCGATAGACCAGATGCAGATACTCGTCGGCAATGTCGTAGCGCGTGTCATGCGCCACCTGTCGCGCGTGCCCGGTACCCCGCGCCGCGCTGTCCAGATAACCGGTCACGATATTCCAGCCGATCCGCCCGCCCGTCAGATGATCCAGCGTCGACATCCGCCGCGCGAACGGATAGGGCGGCTCGAAAGACAAAGTGGAGGTCAGGCCAAATCCCAGATTCTCCGTCACCGCCGCCATGGCCGAAATCAGCATCGCCGGATCGTTGACAGGCACCTGCGACGCATTGCGCAGGGCGGCATCCGCATTGCCGCCATACACGTCATACACGCCCAGCACATCGGCCAGGAACAGCCCGTCGAACAGGCCACGCTCCAGCAACCGCGCCAGATCGGTCCAGTAGCGGATGGTGTTGTAAGTCCCAGACCGGTCGCGCGGATGCCGCCACAGGCCGCTGGCCTGATGCGACACGCAATTCATGTCAAAGGCATTCAGCCGGATCTCGGACATCGCCCGGCCCCTCAGTTGAAGCCCAGCGACACGCCGGCGAACACGCCCAGCCCATCGCCCGGCTGCATCACCGCCAGTTGCTTGCCCGCCGCGATATAACCCGGCACCACGATGGCGGCATAATGCGTGTTGGCCAGATTATTGACGCTCAGGAACACCTGCCGATGCTTGCCCGGCCATTCATAACCGACATTCAGATTATAGATGTGATAGGACGGCGCGAAATAGGTTTCGTCATACGCGGCCCCGACCTTCGACGACACCTGGGCATTGAACCCGGCATAGAACCCGGCCTTGGTGTCCAGATGAATCTCGCCCTGGTAGAAATGCTCCGGAATCCCCGGCAGCCGGTTGCCGCCGAACACCGCATCATGGCGAAAGCGGAAATTCTGCCAGGTATAGGCCTGCCGTAGCGACAGCCGGTTCCCCGCCCATTCATACAGCGTGGTCTCCAGCGACGCTTCCACGCCCTGATGCGTGGTCGGCGACGCATTGCCATAGATCGAGGCCCCGACCGCCTGCGATTGCGGCGTCATCACCGACAGCAATTCGTTCCGCACGTTGGAATAATAATAGGTCAGGCTCCACTTGTTCCGCCAGGCCTGCCCGGTGGTGCCGATTTCATATGTGGTCGCCGTCTGGTTGCGCAGCCTCCCCGCGCCCGAATTCATGCCCGATTGCGGAATATTGCCGGTAAAATAAGGTCCGGCATAATTCAGGTTCCAGTCGTTGGGCGGCTGGATGCTGCGGCTCACATTGCCATACAGTTCCACATGCGGGCTGACGACATAGCGAAATCCGCCGCGCGGCACGAAATTGACCGAAGACTGTTTGAAGTTCGCCCCGGCCGCCGTGTACGGATACGGCACGCCGGACGATTTCTGAATAAACGCCACCGCCGCCGCCGTCGTCAGCCAGAAATCATGGAACAGTTCGGTATTATTCCGAAGGTGGAAATAATTTTCCGTCCCGCCATAGGTCACATGGCGCAGGATCTGCCCCATCGGCAACCCGGCCAGATGCCCGGTCCGCACCCGCACCCGGTTGGTCTGCCACGCTTCAAGGTCCGACGTATCCATGAAGCCGAACTGGGTGTCACTCTTGTGCCCGGCCAACACGTCATGGCGCGTATAGTTCAGCGTCGCCGCAACCGTCTTGTAGCCCCAGATCTGGCTGAAACTGGTGTTCTGGATATCGATCGGCGCATCCTGGTAATCGAACCCCAGATCCAGCTTCGACTGGTCGTCGATCCGGATCGAGGTCGTGTTCCCGTAAAACTTCGTACCGGGCTGGATGCGCACGGAATGCCACGCCCGATAGGGCGACTGCGCCTGCTTCGGGTTCGTCAGAATCTGGTCCCGGGTCAGATACCCCGGATACCCGTTGCGCGTCTGGCGATAGCGGAAGAAGAAGCGCGTCGAAACCCGGTCATTGAAGCGATAGCCGAAATTCCCATTCACGCCGAAACTGTTCGCCTGCGTCTCGGTCTGGTAGCCGCCGCGATAGGAGTTGGTCACCCTGAGATAGTAATCCGCCTTGCCGATCACCTTGCCCGAACTGAGCTGCTCCTTGGTGTAGCCGAAGCTGCCGGCTTCCACGCGCGCCTGATAGGTCTGGGCATCATAGCCGGTCTGGGTCACATAATTGATGCCGCCGCCCAGTTGCAGCCCGCCATAATCGAAGGCATTCGCACCCCGCAATACTTCCGTGTAGCGCAGCCCCAGCGGCTCGAACAATTCATAGGGCGTCCCGGCCGGCGTCGTCACCGGCAACCCGTCGAACATCATCAGGATGCCCGAGCGGAAATAATTGGTCCCGACCTGAATCCCCGACCCACGGATCGACAGCCGCAACCCGTCCCCCCCACCAGAAGACTGTGCAAACACACCAGGCTGAAACGCCAGCGCATCGGCATTGGTCAGGTTACGCCCGCGCAATACCTGCCTGGCGTCGATCACCGTCGCCGCCCCCGGCAGGCTGTCCAGTTGCGCGCGGGCCAGATCGGCCGGCGACAGCCGATGGGTCGCCACCACGATATCCTCGCCCTTCACACGCGGCGCCGCCACGACGGAAGGCTTCTTCGGCGCGGATGCCGCATGGGCCACATGTTCGGCAGGCCGGCGCACGGCCGCATCATCGGCCCAGGCATTGGCCGCCAACGGCCCCGCCTGCATCAGGGCCAGCGCCGACGGACCAAGAAGCAGCCGGGCGGATTGCGAAAACGACCCCACCCGCCTGGGCAGGGCAAGACGACGCGAAAAAGAACGGGGCATGACACACGATTTCCAGATTCTGATGAAACAAGCAGCGACGATCCAATTTCAGCAATTCAGGTCGTCGTTATTCCCCGCACAGCAGAAAGCACAATCCCGCTTTGTTTCATTTTATATTTGCAATTTTTATCGTGAATTACCGGCACACCAAAGACGTGCCTTCGCTCCCGTCAACAGGATGTCGGCACCACAGCGTAGCGCCGCGCGAACCACACCAGCCCGTCCGTCTGCGCCCCGGCCAGATGCACATCCAGCACCTGCGCGAACACCACCGTATGGGTGCCGGCCTCCACAACGCGCTCGACCCGGCATTCGAAGGTCGCCAGCGCCCCATCCAGCAGCGGCGCCCCGGTCACGCCCCGCCGCCAGCACGCGCCCGCGAAACGCTCCTCCATCGTCTTCGACCGGCTACCGAAAGCCGAGGACAACCCCTGCTGCGCCCCCCCGAGCACATTCACCGCCAACACCCCATGATCGAGAACATGCGGATGCGCGCTGGTGGTGCGATTGATGCAGACCAGCAGGGTCGGCGGCGTATCCGACACACTGCACACGGCGGTCGCGGTAAAGCCGTGCCGGCCCTTCTCGCCATCGGTGGTCACGATGGTCACGGCACCCGCCAGCAGGGCCATGCCATCGCGAAAACGCTGCCCGGCTTCGGCTGCAAGCGCGTCGGGCACAGGGGCTTTTACGGAAACATTCATGTCGGCCGATCCTTCCGGTCGTTTATCAGGCGGCACGATGGCCGGACGCACCGGGCCGATGGTCGCCGGCAATCGTCTCGCCGAACGGCCCCATATTGCTGATCGAGGCCGCCCCACGCACCGGATGCGCCGTCGGCAGCAGCGGCAGCACCAGTTCACCGAACTGATAGGCTTCCTCCAGATGCGGATAGCCGGAGAAAATGAAACTATCGATCCCCAACCTGCGATATTCGTCGATCCGCTCGGCCACCGTCGCCGGGTCGCCCACCAGCGCGGTGCCCGCGCCGCCACGCACCAGCCCGACACCGGCCCACAGATTGGGGCTGATTTCCAGCTTGTCGCGCCGCCCGCCATGCAGCGCGCTCATCCGCGCCTGCCCCACGGAATCCATCCGCGCAAACACCTTCTGCGCCTCGGCAATGGTCGAATCGTCCAGATACGAGATCAGCCGGTCCGCCTCCGCCCACGCCGCCTCGTTGGTCTCGCGCACGATCACATGCAGACGGATACCGAACGACACCTCGCGCCCCTGCGCCTCGGCCTTGCGCCGCACATTGGCGATCTTCTCGGCCACCTGGGCCGGCGGCTCGCCCCAGGTCAGATATTTATCGATATGCGTAGCCGCGACATCCACCGCAGCCGGCGACGACCCGCCAAAATAGAGCGGCGGCCCGTTTTCCTGAAAAGTCGGGAACAGCAGGCGTCCGTCCTCAATGCGGAAATGCGGCCCCTCATGGTTCACGGTCTCGCCACGCAGCAGGGCGCGATAGATCTCCAGGAATTCATCGGTTATCGCATAACGCTCGGCATGGTCGGCAAAGAACCCGTCGCCGGCATTCTCCTTCGGGTCGCCGCCGGTCACGATATTGATCAGCAGCCGCCCGTGCGAAATCCGGTCCAGCGTCGCCGTCATCCGTGCGGAGAGCGTGGGCGATTGCAGGCCCGGCCGCACCGCGATCAGGAATTTCAGCCGCTCCGTGCTCGGCGCCAGCGCCGACGCCACCACCCAGCTATCCTCGCAGCTCCGCCCGGTCGGGATCAGTACCCCGTAATAGCCCAGAGCATCCGCCGCCCGCGCCACCTGCTGCAAATACGGCAGATCGACCGGCCGACCGCCTTTCTGCGTGCCCAGGTAACGGGAATCGCCATGGGTCGGCAGAAACCACAGCACATTGATTTTCTCGGGGATCGCGACACGCATGTCAGGACGCCTTGTTCTGGATCAGGTCAGGAAAAAGCGGCGGCGTCGGCGTGGCCAGCGCCGCCGGGTCGCGATAGCGCGCGGCGGCATGCCGGTCGGGCAGCCGGGCATGGCCGGCGCCGAACAGCCGCTCGCGCAGGGTTTCATCCGGCGCATAGGCGGTGCGATACCGCCCCCGCGCCTGCAACTCCGGCACGATCAGGTCGATGAAGTCCCGCGCGGTATCAAAGGAATGGTATTGGCGCAGATTGATGCCGTCGATGCCATCCACATCCAGCCACGCTTCGATCGCATCGGCCACCCGCCCCGGCGCACCGGCGATGAAATAGCGTCCTTCGTCGAAACGGCCGATCTGCTCCAACGCGCTGCCCACCGTCTGCTCGGGCCGGAACCGCCGCCCCATATTGCCAAAGCGCGCACCTTCACGCTTCAGCACGCTGGCGATCGTATCGTTCGGGTCGTAGCGGCGCAGATCCACTTCCGACTGCGCATGGATCAGCGCGCCTTCCAGACTATAAAATGCGCGGTAAGCCTTCAGCTTTTCCTGCGCCGCCTGCTCGGTCGGCCCGGTGATGATGCCCGCCTGGACAATAAAGCGGATATCGTCAGGCCGACGGCCGAAAGCCTGTGCCCGGCGGCGGGTCGCGGCGATATTGCGGCGCACGTCCTCGGTCGTCTGCCCGCCGATAAACACCACTTCGGCATGGCGGGCCGCATATTCCAGCCCCGCCGCCGACCCGGTCGCCTGAAAGAGCACCGGCGTGCGCTGCCGCGTCGGCTGCACCAGATGCGGCCCGGCAACCTTGAAATGCGCGCCGTGATGGTCGATGGCCCGCACCCGCGCCGGATCGGTAAAGATACCCGCCGCCCGATCGGCGACAATCGCGTCGTCGTCCCAGCTTCCTTCCCAGAGCTTGTAGAGAACATCGATATATTCATCGGCGATCACATAGCGTTCGTCATGCGGAATCTCGTCTTCCAGCCCGAAATTCCGCGCGGCGGATTGCAGGTACGAGGTCACGACATTCCATCCCACCCGACCGTTCGTCAGCACATCCAGCGTCGCCATGCGCCGCGCGAAGGCAAAGGGCGGCTCGTAGGTGGTCGAAAAGGTCACGCCGAAACCGACATGTTTCGTCACTGCCGCCATCGCTGGCACCAGCATCAGCGGGTCCAGATTCGGAATCTGCACCGCCTGCCGCAACGCCGCCGCCGTGCCGTCGCCAAACCGGTCATAGGTCCCCACGACATCGGCCAGGAACACGGCATCGAACAGCCCGCGCTCGGCAAGCTGCGCCACCTCCGTCCAGTAGGACAGTTCGGAAAACCGATGACGGTTATTGCCGGGTGCCCGCCACATGCCATGCACGATGTGGCCCACGCACGCCATCTCGAACAGATTGACGTGCAACTGTCGCGGCGCGGTCTCGTAGCTGCTCATGCCGAAGGCTCCTTACCCGGCGTGGCGGCGGCGGCGGCAGACCGCCAGATCGCATCCAGCGCCGTACCGTTCAACTCCTGGTCCCCCAGCGCCCGCGCCCGCTGCACCGCCGGATTGTGCGAGGCCAGCACACGCGCATTGCGCCAGTGCCGGTCCAGCCCCAGCGCGGACGACGTGGCCGAAGCCCCGCCGACCTCGAACAGCCGCGTCGTCGCCTCCAGCGCCTGCTCCAGCACAATCTGCTGGGCCTGGAAGGCAATACGCTCGGCCTCGTCATAAAGCGGATGTTCCAGCACGCCCGCATCCCATGCCTCGGATGCACGCTCCAGCGCCCGCGCCACATCGTCGACCAGCGCGGATGTCGAATAAGCCAGCGCCGACAGCCGCCCCACCACCTGCTGCACCAGCGGATCATGGCGCTGGCTCACCTTGCCCGGCACGCCGAAGGTCCGGGTACGCGGCCGCACGAACGCCACCGCATCGCGCAGGGCGGCACGCGTAATCCCCGCCAGCGTCGCCAGATGGAACAATTGATAATAGGCGGTCAGAAAACTGCTGCTCGGCACATGGTCGAAGGACGACCGCGCCAGAATCTGCTCTTCCGCAACCGCCACGCCGTCAAAGCGCGTCGTCCCGCTGCCGGTCAGCCGTTGGCCGAACCCGTCCCAATCGTCCTGCCGGGTCACGCCGGGCGCGGCCGCCGGCACCGCCAGATGCACACGCTCGCCGTTCGCGTCGGCCACGACGATGATCCAGTCGGCATAGAGCGTGCCGGTCGAATAATATTTGGTCCCGTCCAGCCGCCAGCCGTCGCCCTGCCGCGTCAGCGTGGTGCTGGTACCGGTGCTGTCGGTCAGTTCGGCCATCGCCGCGCCAAACAGCGCGCCATCCACGATGCGGGCATACCAGACAGCCGACCGCGCCCGGTCGGTGTCCCGCCGCCGTCCTTCGATGAAGGCAAAATGCGCGCGCACGATCTGCGGCAGGTTGGAATCCGCGGCGGCCAGTTCGGTCAGCAGGCGGAACGTCTCCACCAGCCCCACGCCCGCGCCCCCGGCCTCGCGCGGCACGCGCAACCTCCCGAACCCCACCTCACGCAACCACGATACCGCCTCATAGGGCAGGGTCCGCCCCTGTTCGCGCGCCACCGCACCCTCGGCGATCCGCTCGAACACCCCTCGCAGACCTCCCTCCGTCAGAGGGGCTGGGGCCGGCGCATCCTGCGTCAATGCGTCCATCGTCTTCCGATGCCTCCGCCATAAACAACAAAAATAAACGTACTTAATCTCCGTTATCCAGAGCATTATAAACGATTCGAATTGAGTCAATGCAGATATCACTAAATCTACAAAATTCAGGCGTGAAAATCCTTTCAACATATTGAATTATATATAAAAAATTTTTAGCCTCCTTTCTGACCAACCCCAGCACCACGCCGCATCCGCCCGACGCATGCGCGGCGGCGCCACACACGCCCCCATCGCCGGATACGACTCCCAACCCGCAGGAGGACCGCACCCGAACATTGCACAACACCAAATGATATATTTTTCCTTGATATTGAAAAATAACACGATAACGATCGTCACATCCCGGCCGAAATTAACGATTTTTTTTAGCGGTTCATTCCCGAAAGCATGTCGATGCCTCCTCCCCTCCACCGCACCTCCAGCCAGGCGTTATGGCTGGGCGCGGCCGCGCTGCTACTGGCCACGACGGGGTGCCGCCGCCACGATTCCCACGCCACGGCGCACGAACCGGTCCAGGGCGGCACCCTGATCTACGCGACCGACCGCGAACCGATCTGCCTGGACCCGCATGTGCAGGGCGACATGCCGCAGGTCTTCCTGGCCGAGCAATATCTCGATTCGCTGGTGGCGATGGACAGTTCGGGCCGCATCCTGCCCTGGCTGGCCACCGACTGGACGGTCTCGGAAGACGGACGAACCTACATCTTCCACCTGCGCCACGACGTCACCTTCACCGACGGCACGCCATTCACCGCCGAGGCCGTGCGGGCGAACCTGGATCACATGGTCGATCCCCACACCCAATCCAGCACCGCCGGCGGCTACATCAAGCAATATGCCGGCACCGACATCATCGATGCCTACACGGCCGCCGTTCATCTCAAAACGCCCTATGCGGCCTTCCTCGAAGTGCTCGCGCAGGGCTTCCTCGGCATCGAATCCCCCCGCGCCCTGGCCCGCCCGCGCGACGAAAACTGCCAGAATCCGGTCGGATCAGGCCCGTTCCGCATCGTACGCTGGGACCACCAGAGCCAGATCGTCCTGGAGCGCAATCCGGCCTATCGCTGGGGCTCGCCCACGGCGCACCACACCGGCCCGGCCTACCTGGACCGCATAGAATGGCGCATCATCCCCGAGGCATCGGTACGCTTCGCGGCCCTGCAAGCCGGCGAGGTCGATGCCATCGACTCCCTGCCGCCCGAGGCCGAAACCCCGGCCCGGCGCAATCCCGACCTATGGCTGCTGATGGCCGACCGTCCCGGCAACCCCACGAACGGCACGCTGAACATCAAGCGCGCGCCCTTCGACGATATCCGGGTGCGCGAGGCTTTCATCCGCTCCGCCGACATCGACGGCGCGCTGGCCAGCGTCTTTTTCCACCACTACCGCCGCGCCGGCGGCCCGCTCAGCCCAACCACCCCATTCTATAGTCCAACCTTCGAACATCACGCCGATTACGACCCCGACCGGGCACGCGCCCTGCTGGACCAGGCCGGCTGGACCGGCCGCACGGAGGACGGCATCCGCACCCGCAACGGGCACGCACTGAGTGTCCACATCCCGCTCAAGGCTTCCCTTTCCGCCGCCGAACGCACGCTGTGGGAACAGGTTCAGGCCACCGCGCGCGCCACCGGTTTCGACGTTCGGCTGGAAAATGGCGACGACACGTCGATCCTCGAACGCGAGGGCCATTGGGATTACGATGTCCGCATCGGCTACTGGAACACCAACACCGCCGACGTGCTGCGCATCGTCTTTTCCTCCGCCTTTCTCGGCGCCGCCGGCGTCGGCGGCCACCACCAGAACGAGGCGGGTTTCAGCGATCCCACCTTCGACCAGATCGTAAACGACGCCCTGCTGACCACCGACCCGGACAAACGGCGCGCGCTGTATCTGCAAGCCCAGACGATTGCGGCGCGGAACTTCCTGCAAATCACGACCTATCCGCAGAGCACCCGCCTCGCCCTGTCGCGCGCGGTGCATGACGTGCGGCTCGAACCCTCGCTGAACGTCACCAGCCTCTACGATGCATGGGTAACGCGATGACCCACCTTCTCCACCGCGCCGCATGGCGCCTGCTGGGCGGCCTGCTGGTGCTGCTGGCAGCCGCCAGCCTCACCTTCGCCGCCCTGCACCTCACACCGGGCGATCCGGTCACCGCCATTCTCGGCGGTGCCGCGGCCAACCCCACGCCCGAGGCCATCGCCGCCGCCCGCCACGAATACGGGCTCGATCGCCCGCTTGCGGTGCAATACGGCCTCTATATCGCCCGCATCGCACGCGGCGATCTCGGCCAGTCCTTCTCGCAGCACATGCCGGTCATCGCGGTGCTGCGCGCGCAGGCCCCGCCGACGCTGGCGTTGATGGCCGCATCTCTGGCGGTGGCATGGCTGCTGGCATTGCTCTCAGTCGTCCCGACCGCCCGGCGCGGCATGGCCGGAGCCATTGCCTCAACGCTGGAGACGATCAGCGCCGGGCTGCCGCAATTCTGGCTCGGCATCCTGCTGCTGTGGGGCCTGGCGTTTGAATGGCGCCTGCTGCCACCGGCCGGCAATCACGGCCTGCCGGCACTGGTGCTGCCCACCCTGTCACTGGCCATTCCATTGGCCGGCTTCATCGCCCAGGTGATGCGCGAATCCTTTGATCTGGCGCTGGACCAGCCCTTTATCCTCACCGCCCGCGCACGCGGTCTGGGCGATGGCGCGGTCCGGCTGCGCCATGCCCTGCGACACGCGCTCCTGCCCTGCATCAGCCTCTCGACGTGGGCGGTCGGCGCGCTGGTCGGCAATGCGGTGGCCATCGAAATCATCTTCTCGCGACAGGGGCTGGGGCGCGAACTGTTCCTGTCCGTCGCCACGCATGACATGCCGCTGGTCTCCGGCATCGTCCTGTTCATCGCGCTGACCTACATCCTGGCCGGCCTCGCCGCCGACACACTCATCGTCCTCGTCGATCCCAGACTGAAGGGAACGCGCCCATGACCAGCCTGTCCCTCGCCTCCTCCGTGGGCCGCCTGCCCTCCCGGCGCCGCCTGCCGCGCCCAGGCCATCTCGGCCCAGCGGCGGCAGTCCTGTTCCTGGCCCTGCTGAGCATCGCCGCACTGGCCCCGCACCTGCTCATCCACACCGACCCGCTGGCCATCGCCCCGCGTGAGGCCTTTCACGCCCCGTCGATGGCCCATCCGTTCGGCACCGACCAATCCGGCCGCGACATCCTGGCGCGAGTGATCTACGGCGCCCGGCAATCACTGGCGCTGGGCTGCGGCGCCATCACGCTGTCGCTGAGCATCGCCACCATTCTGGCGCTGATCGGCGGTCTGGGCGGCCACATCGCCGAACAGGGCGTGCGGTGGCTGATCGACATCCTGTTCGCCTTTCCCGTGCTGGTGCTGGCGCTGCTATGCACCGCGACACTCGGAAGCGGCATCGGCCCGCTGATCGTCGCGATCGGGGTCAGCAGCGCCGCCGGCTATACGCGCATGGTGTTCGGCCAGGTGCTGTCGGTGCGTGGCGCGGGCTATGTCGAGGCCGCGCGGGCTCTCGGTCACAGCCCGGCGCGCATCGTCGTCCGGCACATCCTGCCCAATGCCTTCCGGCCGCTGGTCGTCACCGCCACCATGGGCGTCGGGCAGACCGTCGTATGGTCGGCCGCGCTCTCTTTCCTCGGCCTGGGCGCCCCACCGCCGGCGGCGGAATGGGGCACGATGCTGTCGATGGGCCGCGATTTCATCGCCGAGGCGTGGTGGATGACCTTCTTCCCCGGCCTCGCCATCGTCGTGACCATGCTGTCCACCACGATCGCCGGCCGCGCCCTGCAACGTGCGATCGAGGGACGTGGATCATGATTCTGGAGGTTGAAAATCTCTCGGTTTCCTTCCCCACGCCGACGGGCGAGCATGTGGCTGTCCATGACCTGTCCTTCACCCTGCAACCGGGCCGGGTGGTGGCGCTGGTCGGGGAATCCGGATCTGGCAAAAGCGTCACCGCCCGCAGCCTGATCGGCCTCGCAGGGGCACAGGCCCGCGTCTCCGCCCGCCGCCTCTCACTGGGCGGGCAGGATCTCCGCACCCTGTCGCCGCGCGACTGGCGCGCGCTGCGCGGGCGCGACATCGGCATGGTCCTGCAGGATGCCCTCGTGGCATTGGACCCGCTGCGCCCCGTAGGGCGGGAAATCGCCGAATCCCTGTCCGCCCACAAATGGGGCACGCGGGCCGAGCGAAACGCGCGCGTGCATAACCTGCTGGAACAGGTCGGCATTCCCGACCCGGCCCTCCGCGCCCGCCAGCGTCCCGACGAACTCTCCGGCGGCCTGCGCCAGCGCGCACTGATCGCCAGCGCCATCGCGCTGTCTCCCCCGCTGTTGATCGCGGACGAGCCGACCACGGCGCTGGACCCCTCTGTGCAGGCCCAGATCCTGCGCCTGCTGGGGCGGCTGCGCGACAATGGCACCGGCCTGCTGCTGATCAGCCACGATCTCGGCTTCGTCGCCCGCCTGGCCGACCATGTGATCGTCCTGCATCACGGCGCGGTGGTGGAACAGGGCGCGACCGCGCAGGTTCTCGGCCGGCCCGTCCATGCCTATACACGGACGCTGCGCGACGCCGACCCGGTGCGCCACCCGCCACGCGCCACCGCGCACCATGGCACCGAAACGGCTCCGCTGCTGACCGCCGACGGCCTGTCGCTCAACCGGCGCGGCCCCGACGGGGTCGTGCGACCCATCCTGTCCGATGTCGGATTCAGCCTCCATCCCGGCCGCACGCTCGGCCTGATCGGGGAATCGGGCTCGGGAAAGACCACCACCGCGCGCATCGTCATGGGCCTGACGCAGCCCGATGCAGGCGAGGTGACCTTCCTGGGCGAACGATGGGTGCGAGGCGGGCGGCAGGGGGTGCCGGAAGGGGATCGCCGCCCGCGGCGCAGGGCAATGGCGATGATCTACCAGGACCCCCTGGGCTCATTCGATCCGCGCTGGACGGTGCGGGACATTCTGGCGGACGCACTGTCGGCCGCCGGTAATCGCGACCACGCCATCGCCACCCTCCTGGACCGCGTGCGCCTGCCTGCGTCGATCGCCGCGCGACGACCGGCCAGTCTCTCAGGCGGCCAGCGGCAGCGGGTGGCGATCGCGCGCGCGGTCGCGGTCCGGCCGGCGCTGATCGTGTGCGACGAACCGGTTTCGGCGCTGGATGTTTCCGTGCAGGCCCAGGTGCTGGACCTGCTGGAGGAATTGCAGCGCGAACTGAACATGGCCTATCTGTTCATCTCACACGATCTGGGCGTCATCCGGCGGATGTGTGACGATGTTCTGGTGATGCGGTCCGGCCGGATCGTCGAGGCCGGTCCGGCGGCGGAGATTCTGACTGCCCCCCGCCATCCCTTTACCCGCACCCTGCTGGACGCCGCACAGGACCTTTCGGCCGCCTGACAGAAAGAGATCATTCCATGGACTATATCCGACTGGGCCGCACCGGCCTTCAGGTCTCACGCCTCTGTCTGGGCTGCATGACCTACGGCCAGCCCGATCGCGGCAACCATTCCTGGACCCTGGACGAGGAGCACAGCCGCCCCCTGATCCGGCAGGCGCTGGAAGCCGGGATCAATTTCCTCGACACCGCCAACATCTATTCCGACGGCTCGTCCGAGGAAATCGTCGGCCGCGCGATCCGCGATTTTTCACGCCGCGAAGATGTGGTTCTGGCGACCAAGGTGTTTTTCCGCACCCGTCCGGGGCCGAACGGCTCGGGCCTCTCGCGCCGCGCCATCCTGGCCGAGATCGACAACAGCCTACGCCGCCTGGGCACCGATTACGTCGATCTGTACCAGATCCATCGTTGGGACCCGCACACGCCGATCGAGGAAACGCTGGAAGCCCTGCATGACGTCGTGAAGGCCGGCAAAGCACGCTATATCGGCGCATCGTCGATGTTCGCCTGGCAGTTCGCCAAGGCAATCTACACCGCCCGCCAGCATGGCTGGACCGAATTCGTGAGCATGCAGGACCACCTGAATCTGCTCAACCGTGAGGAAGAGCGCGAAATGCTGCCTTTCTGCCACGACCAGGGGATCGGCATCCTGCCCTGGAGCCCGCTGGCGCGCGGCCTGCTGGCCCGCGACTGGCGCGAACGCACCACCAGGCAGGAAACCGACAACGTGCTGCATAATCTGTATGACCAGACGCAGTCCGCCGACCGCGCGGTGATCGATGCGGTCGGCCGCATCGCACAGGCGCGCGGCGTGCCGCGTGCCCAGGTGGCGCTGGCATGGCTGTTGCAAAAGCCCGGCATCACCGCCCCTATCGTCGGGGCCTCGAAGCCCGGCCATCTGGACGACGCGCTCGCTGCAGTGGACCTGATACTGGATCACGGTGAGATCACAACCCTGGAGGAACCTTATATTCCCCACGCCATCGCCGGGTTCTAAACCGGCCAGCCCGTCACTTTAATGATACATCAGTTGCGTGACGAATTAAAGAAATATGGAGTTCCTGAAGAGACCACGGGGTGTCTTCCGTTGCGCGTCTGAGAACGATCAACGGATACATGACCGTATAGGGACGTGCACTGGCGGGCTTGTTTTCATAAAGGACCAACGCAAACGTGCCGGTCGCAAAATTTCCGTAAACGTTTATGATCGGAGCATATATATTACAGCTTGCGAATGGATTTTTTTTGATATTATCCAAGCTTTTCTTAAAACTCTCCTTGTTTTGCAAAGGCTGGTTGCCGGCTCCGATTGCTTGAAAATTTTTCTCTGCAAACTGGTCGAGTTCGTCCGCTTTTCCCTGGCTGATGATCTCCGCTGTCTTATTGATCGACTTCATTACGCTGGTAGGTGGCCCACTCAGCGAACATTCCGCTGAAGCAGAGGTTATGTCAATCGAAGCGGCGAAGGCTACAACCCCCAACAGAATTACCGTCCGACGAAATACAAGCATCATTTTACTCACCCAGCATAGTGACGAGATTTTTATTTCTTCGATCTCTTTTGAATTATATCAACCCTGCCACATGATTACGATACGATATGATATGATACATGAACGGATGGCTCCGAACAATCGGGCGAGCTTGTTTCAAACAGCGGATGTCGATGCTTTAAAAGCCAGTCGTGGCCGTTACCATCATCGCGAACGTGCTGGCGATCAGATAGGCTGGGGCGCCGGAGGAATCGATCATGTTGCCACGCACGCCCATGGTCGGGTTGGTATTGTTCGACAGGCTCTGAATACCAGAACGGTAATGCCAGCTCGCCAGGTTATACATGTTAAGCTGGATCTGCGGGTGCTTCAGATGCCACATGTCCGGCAGGCGATAGCCCAGCGTCATGTCGATCTGGCCATGGGCAGGGAGCGATTCCTGATCCATGAAGTCGGAATATTGACGGCCGATCCACCGATACATGAAATTGCCGAAGAGATGGCTGTCATCATAGCTCAGGGCGGCGCTGGTCGTCCATTCAGGGGCCATCGGCGCCCGCTTGCCGGCGGAGGGCAGATAATCGAGCGCACCGTTATCCGCCATCGCCGGCAGGTTGTTGTCGGTGCGGGCATAGAGATATTCGCCCGACACATAAGGGCTGAAATGATGCCACGGGCGCAGGCCGAACTCGAGATCGGCGCCCCGCACCGTCTGGCCGCCGGCATTCATCGAAACCCCGCTGAAAGAACTGCCGTTGACGATCGTATTGGTGGTGATGTTGCGATTGGTGAAATTGTAGTTGAACAGATTGATCGTCAGATTGTACAGACCAAAATGCCGGTAGCCGAGTTCTTCGGAAATCGCGAATTCCGGCTTGACCGACCCGCCGATGCCCATACTGTTCCCCGGAACGCCCGAGAAATAGGAATTGGTCGTCGGCATGCGAAAATTCGTCGCGACGTCGAAAAAGACCTGATTATGATCGTCGATCCGATAACTGCCCGAAAGGCGCGGCAGCGGCGTGGCGTAGTTCGTACCCACGGCATAAGGCACCGCGTTGTCGTAATTATTGGTACCCGCGCGATTCATCATGACATATTTGAAGCCCGCGTTCAGCTTCAGCCGATCGTTCAGCCACGACGTGGAATCGCTGACATATAATCCGATGGATTGCGTGATCATGTGGTAGTTCAGGAGCAGGTTATATTCATACCCGTTGGGAAATTTCAGCCCGTAGGAACCCCATATGTTGGGCGGATCGCCATTCGGCCCCAACTGGCTGATATTGGTGACTTCGGCATCGTCATAATAGTCATAGAATGCCCCGAGGCTGATCGTCTGATGCCGACCTGCCTTGTAGTCCAGATGGCCGGTGATGCCGGGATGATATTCCCGCATCAGGTAATAACCATCGCCATGGAAGGATTGTGTGCCCGAATTGTCATAGGCGAGACCGGGATAGGGCAGGACCAGAGTCTCATTCTGGCCGGTCGAAGGATTATATTGATTGACCGGCATGTCCCATTGGCCCATGCCGCTGCCGCCACTGCCCCAATACAGATAAGGCGTGATGTGCAGCGACAGGTCGCGCGTCAGCGTGAAATGCATCGGCGCGACCAGGATCAGGCTGCGCCAAGCACCCAGTTCGGTCGGCCAATAGCTGCCGGCCTCGTTCGTTTCGAACGGATTTGCCGCGTAATTGAAACTGTTGCCCGATTGCCGCCATTGCTGGGCGGTGACGGGGGCGTAGGTCGGCTGGTTGTTCTCGTTATAAGCCTCGACAAAGGAAATCGAGTTTCCCTGTCCCCATTCCTTCATGAATTTGGAATCAATATGCCGCCGCTGCCCCCGTCCGGGGCCGCGCCAGGTGCCAAAGGTCGCATTGGAATACGAGATATAGCCGCGCACGCCGGTATTGAGGATATCGCCCGTGTTCACACGGATGAAGCCACGATCGGTCTTGTGCGATCCGTAGGAATAATCGACCAGACCGCCGAATGAATGCGACGGATCGACCGTCCTGATATTCATCTGGCCGCCGGTGGCGCTGA
Source organism: Gluconacetobacter sp. (assembly GCF_047721585.1). NCBI lineage: Bacteria > Pseudomonadati > Pseudomonadota > Alphaproteobacteria > Acetobacterales > Acetobacteraceae > Gluconacetobacter > Gluconacetobacter sp. The sequence continues at coordinate 4,123 of NZ_JBDNXE010000062.1, read as the reverse complement.
CCAGTGGCGCGTTGATGTCCGACGTTCCCTGCGAGAGCTGCACTTCCTGGTAATTCTCGGTATCGCCCCATTGCGACGTATAGGGGTCGTAAGCCGAGATGTCGGCGATCGGCGCACCGTCATACAGATAGCCCAGTTCCGACTGGTTCATGCCGCGAACATTGATCGACGTCTGGTCCGACAGGCCGAACGGGTCCGACGAAGCGATATTCGTGCCCGGCGCGAACTGGATCATCTGCGCAGCCGAGGTGATCGGTGCCAGCTTGGCGATGAAGTCACGGCCCACGGTTGTGATCGCCTTGGCTTCGGTCTGCTCGCTCATCATCCCGCCGCCCGGTGCCCGCCCCGTCACGCCATCGGCGCTTTCCACCGGGTTGCTGCCGGTGACGGTAATGCTCTCCGTCTTTGGACGTGAAGCTGCCGCCACCGGGTGGGTCGCGGGCTGGGCCTGCCCTATCGCCGCCTGGGCCCAGGTGCGCGAGGCCTCACCGGTAGAAAGCGCCGTAGCGGCCATGAACAGAAAGACAACGAACCTCGACGACAATCCTATCCCCTTCCCTGCTTCCCGGCAGATTCGCACGAAGCGCCTATTTATGACGAAATGAACGCCCCGCGCGTCACCACGTCGCGACCCGGAGGCGAATCTGCCGCTCTGTGTCCGTCCGGAAACACCTTTCGGATCAACCCCCTGCGCATTTCGCACAGGCACTCTCTCACGACCGTCGATGCCGCCGCGCCGCCGGCGATACAGACGCGGCAGATCGCGGGGCTGTCCGGCAGAACGGTCTGCTTCACCCGCGCCTCCGCATGGACGACCAGACGGGGTCCGATGCATGGCATCCGGCAAGCCGTTCGGGCGTTAGCAATCAGGCGGATCGGCCGCAAATCATTCACCCGATCCGGCCGACCTGCCTCGAACTTCCCGACCCTTCTCATTCCTGCACAGGGATGCAATCCTTTCTTACAACAGGGTACAGCCGCGATGTCCGACACTGCATATACAACTGAAGCACTGGTGATCCATGCCAAGGAGGATCTGCGGCTGGACAGGGTAGCCATCACCGCGCCTGGAACCGGCGAGGTGACGGTGCGGGTCGCATGGGGTGGGATCTGCGGCTCCGACATGCATTATCTCAAACATGGCGGAGTAGGTGCCTCCGTTTTGCGCGAGCCCATGATTCTCGGCCACGAAATCTCGGGCTTCGTCGAACGGACGGGTCCGGGCGTAAGCGGCTTGGTGCAGGGCGCGCCGGTTGCAATTCATCCGGCCCGCCCCTGTGGAGACTGCCCCGAATGCCGGCGTGGCCTGCGGCATCTGTGCGGCGATACGCGCTTTCTGGGCAGCGCCGCCATGTTGCCCCACACGGATGGCGGCTTCCGGCGCCTGATGACCGTGGCGGCCAGTCAGGTCTACCCGCTGCCGCCGGGCCTGGACGTTCGCAGCGCCTGCCTCGCCGAGCCACTGTCGGTTGCGCTGCATGCCATTGCCCGTGCGGGAGAGGTCCGTGGCAGGACCATACTGGTTCAGGGCGCCGGCCCCATCGGAGCCCTGATCGTGGCCGGGCTGAAGATCGCCGGCGCGGAGACGATCGTCGCCACCGATCTTCAGGATTTTCCGCTGTCGATCGCCCGCCGGATGGGCGCCACATCCGTCATCAATACCGCTGCGACGCCCTATCGGGCGGATCATGACATTGTGTTCGAAGCCTCCGGAGCCGCCAGCGCGTTGCCGACGGCGATCGCCTGCACCGCCAAGGGCGGCATTCTGGTACAGGTCGGTATGTTTCCGCCCGGCGATGTCGGCATCCCGCTCGGCCAGATCATCGCGCGGGAACTGGATTATCGCGGGTCATTTCGCTTCGACGCGGAATTCGGCACCGCGCTCACCCTGCTGGCGACCAACCCCTGGATCGCGGAGGGGCTGGTGACCCATCGGTTCGGGCTGTCGGCATTCGACGAGGCATTCACGACATCCATCGACCGGCGACACGCCTCGAAAGTACTTTTTGACATGGCCGGTTAAACCTGAAAATCCCGTGACCGTTGACATGTTTTGAAACGACGGCTGCCGCGACCATGCGCGGCCGGGCTGCGGGTCGCGCCCTTTCCCGCAAGGGCATCATTGTGTCGATGAGCGCGATTCCAAAATCTTTTTTTGAAGATTATTATTATAACGTCGTTTTTCTTTTCTTCGTCCCATTCGCCGCTACCGGCGTGTCGCATCGTGCGCGGCACGCCCGTTTTTGCGTCTTTCGCATATCATCCGTAAGGCAACGCATTGTAACACTTTGATATTTTTGGCAGTTCGTCCGACAGATACCGCCCGGGCAGGAGACCGAATATCTCGAAAACATCTTAAAAAATTGAGTGCTCCCGACGCGCGGACAAGCCATTGTCACGCCTTGAAAGAGGAGTTCCCGGCCCATGCCGCATGTCAGCCCCCTGATCACGATTCTGGTCACCGGCCTGACATCACAGGTTCCGGGTCTTCTTCGCCCACGGGCCAGTTCCGGCCGAGACAAACCTGCCAGTGCGCGACGGTTTCACGGCGCGGCACCTCATCTGCCCGGCAGAGCCACCTTCCTGCGCCATACCGATTGCGCCTTCCAGCGCGTCAGGACCGTGGCCGCCTGCCGGCTCTGACGGCGGCAGTAATCATTCAAAATAAAAACTCTCTCTTCCCGATCCCCGGTAGGGGGCGGGCCGTTGTTCCGACACCCGTCAGGAGAAATCAGCCATGCCGCACGACACCCCCCTGATTTCCACGATCGTGGCGGGGCTCGTTCTTGCATTCATTTTCGGTGCTATCGCCAACCGCCTGCGCATGCCGCCGCTTGTCGGCTATCTGGTCGCAGGGGTTCTGGTCGGGCCGCATACGCCCGGTTTCGTGGCCGATCAATCCCTGGCGCCGGAACTGGCTGAACTCGGCGTGATCCTGCTGATGTTCGGTGTCGGCCTGCATTTCTCCATGAGGGAATTGCTGGCGGTGCGTTTTATCGCCATTCCGGGGGCGCTGGCGCAGATCGGTGTTGCCACGGTGCTCGGCTGGGTGCTGGGCATTACCATGGGGTGGTCGACCGCTGGCGGCATCGTCTTCGGGCTGGCCATCTCGGTCGCTTCCACCGTCGTACTGCTGAAGGCGCTACAGGAGCGGCGCCTGATCGACACGGAACGGGGTCAGATTGCCGTCGGCTGGTTGATCGTCGAGGACCTGGTGACGGTTCTTGCTCTGGTGCTGATCCCTGCCCTTGCAAGCACCGCCGGGCATGGGGGCGTCGTCCGTGATCCGCTGGTGCGGCTCATGGAGCGTCTTCTGGGCTTCGATCCCGGACTGGGCGGCGTGCTCGCATTGACGGTGCTGAAACTGGGGGCTTTCGTGGCAGTGATGCTGCTGATCGGCCGCCGGTTTATTCCATGGCTGCTGCATAGGATTGCGTATACCGGCTCCCGCGAGTTGTTTCGTCTCGGCGTGCTGGCCATCGCGCTCGGCACGGCTTACGGCGCGGCGAAAGTGTTCGGGGTCTCGCTGGCGCTCGGTGCCTTTTTCGCCGGCACGATCCTGTCGGAGAGCGAACTCAGCCAGCGTGCGGCGGAGGAGAGCCTGCCGCTGCGCGATGCGTTCTCTGTCCTGTTCTTCGTATCGGTCGGCATGCTGTTCGACCCAAGGGCACTCATCGAAAGCCCGCTGCCCCTGCTGGGGACGCTTACGATCATTCTGGTCGCAAAATCGATTACCGCGTTTCTGATCGTCATCGCCTTTCGACGCGGAGTGCTGATCGCGCTTACCATATCGGCCAGCCTGGCACAGATCGGGGAGTTTTCCTTTATCCTCACCGACATGGGTGTCACGCTGAAGCTACTGCCGGAAGAGGGGCGTAGCCTGGTGCTGGCGGCCGCCATCATTTCCATCATCCTGAACCCGCTGAGCTTTGCTTTCTGCGAACGTATCCTCAAACCTGCGTTTGAAGCCCGACTCATTCGGGCCGCGACCGGGCCGCTCTCGCCCGCATCAGTTCTCCCTGTCGAAACAGCGCTCTCCGAACCAGAGAAGACGGGATCGCATAGGGAAGGCGACATCTTGCCGACCACCCTGACGGGTCATGTGGTGGTAGTAGGATACGGG
>NZ_JBDNXE010000061.1:0-23491 GCF_047721585.1 Gluconacetobacter sp. | reverse complement strand
CCACCGACCTGGACCCGGTCGCGGCCACCACCCACCGCGCGCCCCCCGACACCCTCGCCCGGCTGGGCTTCGCCATCGCCCACCGGATCGACGCCTCGGCGCCCGACGCGCCGGACCTGTCGGAAACGGAAATCCAACTGGCGGACAGGCTCGCCAGCGCCCTGAGGGCCGCCCGGCGCCCGCTGATCGTCGCCGGCCTGCAATACGCCAATGCCGCCCTGCTCCATGCCGCCGCGAACATCGCCACCGCCCTGCATGCCGCCGGCACCGACCCGGCGCTTTCACTGGTAATGCCCGACTGCAACAGCATGGGCATGGCGCTCCTCGGCGGTCTGCCGCTCGACGACGTGCGCGCCATGGCCCGCGCCGGCCGCATCGGCACGCTGGTGGTGATGGAAAACGACCTGACCCGCCGGCTGGATGCCACGGCCCTGCACGACCTTCTCTCCGCCGTCCCCCATCTGGTCGTCATCGACCATATCGCCACGCCGCTGACGCATGTGGCCGAACTGGCACTCCCCGCCGCCAGCTTCGCCGAAAGCGGCGGCACGCTGGTCAGCACCGAGGGCCGCGCCCAACGCTTCCTGCCGGCAGTTCTCCCGGACATGCCGGTTCAGGAAAGCTGGCGCTGGGCCCAACATCTTACCCACACCATGACCGACAGCCCCCACTGGACGGACCTCGACCAGATCATCGCCGCCATGGCGCAAGACATCACGGCCCTGTCGAGGGTCGGCGGCGCCGCTCCGGGCGCCGACTATCGTCTCGACGGTCGCAGGGTCCGCAGCGAACCGGCGAGGATCAGCGGGCGCACCGCCGTACGGGCCAATATCAGCGTTCGGGACCGTCCCCTGCCGCAATCGCCCGACACACCGCTCTCACCCTCGATGGAAGGCGCCTACACCCCCGACATGCCCGGAGCCCTGGTGCCCTTCTATCAGGTTCCCGGCTGGAATTCCGTCCAGTCCCTCAACCGATTCCAGCAGGAAATCGGCGGCCCGATGCGGGGCGGCGACGCCGGAATCCGCCTGCTGGACGACGCCCCCCAGGCACCGCCCGACTGGCATTACGACATCCCCGCCCCTTTCAGCTTCGGCCCGGACGATTTCCTGCTGCTGCCCGAGCACCGACTGTTCGGCACAGAGGAACTCAGCGCCCTCTCTCCGCCCATCGCCGCGCGCGCGGCACCGGCCGCCCTGCGCCTCGGCACCCTGCCGGCGGGGCTGGCGGACGGCGCCATGGCCAGCATCACGCTGGCCGGCGAACCCGTCACCCTGCCGGTCCGCCACGACCCAGCACTTCCTCCCGGCATCGCTCTGTGCCCTCCACATCTGGCAGCGCGCGCCTTCAATGCCCCCATCCGCGTGCAGCTTCGCTGGGTAGATGCGCCATGACCGCCCCGGTGCCGGTCATCATCGGCGTAACCCTCGTGGTTCTGCTGGGTCTGGCAACATTCCTGACATGGTTCGAACGCCGGCTGCTGGGGCTGTGGCAGGACCGGTACGGCCCCAACCGCGTCGGGCCTGGGGGCATTCTCCAGGCCGTGGCCGACGGCATCAAGATCCTGTTCAAGCAGGACTGGATTCCGCCCTTTGCCGACCGTGGCGTCTTCGTGCTGGCACCGGCGATCGGCATGATGACGGTGCTGCTGTCCTTCGGCGTCGTGCCGGTGACCGCGTTCTGGAGCATTGCCGGCGACCTGAATGTCGGCCTGCTGTTCGTGCTGGCGATGATGGGCATGGGCGTCTACGGCGTGGTGCTGGCCGGCTGGGCCTCCAACAGCAAATACGCGCTGCTTGGCGGCATGCGGGCGGCCGCGCAGATGATCAGCTACGAAGTGTTCATGGGCCTGTCGGTGCTGGGCGTCGTGATGCAGGCGGGCTCGTTCACCATGCGCGATATCGTGCTGGCACAGTCCGGCCTGTGGTTCGTCGTGCCGCAGGCATTGGGCTGCGCGGTGTTCACCCTGGCCGGCATCGCGGAGACGCACCGCCTGCCCTTCGACCTGCCGGAAGGCGAAAACGAACTCGGCGCCGGCTTTCACACCGAATATTCGGGCATGAAGTTCGGCATGTTCTTCCTGGCCGAATATGCCGGGGTGGTCCTGATCTCGGCCCTGCTGGTCACGCTGTATCTGGGCGGCTGGCAGGGGCCGCTGCTGCCGCCGGCGCTGTGGTTCGCGCTCAAGACCGGCGCGCTGGTCTGCCTGTTCATCCTGCTGCGCGCGGCCCTGCCCCGCCCGCGCTACGACCAGTTGATGGCCCTGGGCTGGAAGATCCTGCTGCCGCTGTCCCTGATCAACATTGCCGCCACCGGCGCAATCCTGCTCCTGCACGCGCCGGGATAGAAAAAGCAAGAGGAAGACATGCCATGTTCGGAATCCTGCGCACGCTCTGGCTGACCTTCCTGCATGCGGGCCACCGTCGCGTGACGGTGGGCTATCCCGAGCACAAGCCCCCCCTGCCGCCGCGCTATCGCGGCCGCATCATCCTCTCGCGCGACCCTGACGGCATGGAACGCTGCGTGGCCTGCAATCTGTGCGCGGTGGCGTGCCCCGTCGACTGCATCAGCCTGCAGAAAGCCGAGCAGGACGGCAGATGGTACCCCGATTATTTCCGCATCAATTTCTCCCGCTGCATCTTCTGCGGCATGTGCGAGGAAGCCTGCCCCACCTACGCCATTCAACTGACGCCCGATTTCGAGATGAGCGAATATCTGCGCCCGAACCTGGTCTATGAAAAGGAAGACCTGCTGATCAGCGGAACGGGAAAATACCCGGACTACAGCTTCTTCCGTGTCGCAGGCGTGAAAATTCCCGGCAAGGACAAGGGCGAAGCCGAGCGCGAAGCGGCCCCGATCGACCTCCATACGCTGCTGCCATAGAGGGGAAGAGGCACCATGTCGGACCTGCCTTTCATCCTGTTCTCGCTGGTCGCCGCCGTGGCGGCCATCATGGTTGTCACGCGCGCCATCGCGGTGCATGCGCTGCTGTATCTGGTCGTGGTCCTGCTGTCGCTCGCTGGCGTGTTCTTCGCCCTGGGCGCGCCGTTCGCCGCGATGCTCGAAGTCATCATCTATGCCGGCGCCGTGATGGTGCTGTTCGTCTTCGTGGTCATGATGCTCAATCTGGGCAGGAGCGACCGCGACCGCGAACGGCACTGGATGGCACCGGCGGTCTGGATCGGGCCGGCTCTCCTGTCGGGTCTCCTGCTCATCGCACTCTGCACCACGCTGCGCACCATCCCCCCCACGGCGGCTTCCGACACCATGGCTCCGATCGGGCCGCAATCGGTCGGCCTGCTGCTGTACGGCCCCTACGTGCTGAGCGTGGAACTGGCCTCCTTCCTGCTTCTCGCCGGTCTGGTCAGCGCCTTTCATATCGGCCGCAACATCCGCGGCACCGGCACGGGAGAGCCGTGACATGAGCGCCGCTTCCCCCACCCATGCGCTGCTGCTGGCCACCCTGTTATTCGCGGTCGGGGTGCTGGGCGTGCTGGCCCGGCGCAACCTGCTGCTGATGCTGATGTCCATCGAGATCATGCTGAACGCGGCGGCCCTGGCCTTCATCGCCGCCGGCGCCCGCTGGCACGCCGCACAGGGGCAGGTGATGTTCCTGATGATCCTGTCCCTCGCCGCCGCCGAAGCCGCCGTCGGGCTGGCCATCATCCTGCGTCTGCATTCCGCCGGCCGCCCGACGCTGGACGCCGATACCGGCAACCGACTGAAGGGATAAGGTCATGGACGCGCTGCTTCTGCCGCTGATCGTCGCCTGCCCCCTCCTTGCGGCCGGGGTCCTGTTCCTGTCGGCGGGCCGCATGCCCCCGCTCCCTTCCTGCGTGATCGGCGCCGGATCGGTCGGGCTCTCGGCCCTGATGGCGGTCGTGCTCGCCATCGGCTTTCTCCAGACGCCCCCGCCTACCGGCGCGCTGCACGCCACGCTGTGGTCATGGATGCAGGTCGAGGGCTTCAGCGCCCGGATCGCCTTCATGCTCGACCCGCTGTCACTCGTCATGATGCTGGTCGTCACCGGCGTCGGTTTCCTGATCCTTCTTTACGCCTGCGGCTACATGCACGACGACCCCGACATCGCGCGCTTCTTCGGCTGCATGACCCTGTTCGTCGCGGCCATGCTGGTCCTCGTCTTTTCGTCGGACCTGCTGAGCCTCTATATCGGCTGGGAAGGCGTGGGCATCTGCTCCTACCTGCTGATCGGCTTCTGGCATACCGACACCGCCAACGTCACCGCCGCGCGCAAGGCGTTCATCGTCACCCGCATCGGCGATGCCGCCATGCTGTGCGGCCTGCTGCTGCTGGCCACGCGGGCCGGCACGCTGGATGTCGCGTCAGTTCTCCAGACCGTCACCGCCCGCCCGGCCGACCTGCAAGCCGCGACAGCCGCCTTCCTGCTGCTGGGCGGCGCCGTCGCCAAATCCGCGCAGGTGCCGCTTCAGACCTGGCTGCCCGATGCCATGGCCGGCCCGACTCCCGTCTCCGCCCTGATCCATGCCGCAACCATGGTGACCGCCGGGGTCTATCTGATCGCGCGGCTTCATCCGCTGTTCGCGTCGATCCCGGTCGCGATGACGGCCGTCGCCCTGATCGGGCTGATCACACTTCTGCTGGCCGCCGGCAGCGCCCTGGTGCAGACCGACATCAAACGCATCCTCGCCTATTCGACCATGAGCCAGATCGGCTACATGTTCCTCGCCCTCGGCACCGGCGCGTGGCAGGCGGCAATCTTTCATCTGGTCACCCACGCCTTCTTCAAGGCCCTGCTGTTCATGGCGGCCGGCGCGATCATCCTGCGCGTTCATCACCGGCAGGATATCTATCAGATGGGCGGCCTGGCCCACGCGATGCCGGGCGTGTTCGCCGCCTTCCTGGCCGGCAGCGCGGCACTGGCCGGCCTGCCGCTGCTGACCGCCGGTTTCTACAGCAAGGAAATGATCCTCCAGGGCGCCTGGCATGCCGATCCCATGCTCTGGGCCGGTGCCCTGCTCGGTGCCTTCGCGACGGCGATCTATATCTTCCGCTGCGTCTTCATCGTGTTTTTCGGACCCCGCCACACTGAGCCCCACGGTCGCACGGGCGCCATCATGGCCATTCCTCTCGTCTGCCTCGCCGTTCTCGCACTGACTGGCGGATGGATGGAAATGCCCGATGCCATCGCCCCGGTGCATCTGCTGTCCAACCTGCTGTCCCCCCTGTTCGGCGCGCCGATGCCGGAAGGCCCGCACTGGCTGCTGTGGGCAGGATCGCTGGTCCCCCTCGCCGGCATCGGCGTGGCATGGATGCTGTGGCAACCCCGCACCGGAACGCGGACACCGCCGGAGAACGCCCTCGCCCGCCTGGCCCGCGCCGGCTGGGACTTCGATACGCTTTACGACGTGCTGATCGTCCGGCCCTTCACCACGCTGGGCCAGTTGAACCAGACCGACATCTGCGATCGCCTCTCCGATGCCACGGCGGCAACGGCGCGCGCCGGCGGCCGGGTGTTCGGCCGCATGCAAAGCGGGCAGGTCCGCCGCTATGCCGGCTGGATCGCGGCCGGCACGGTCGTCGCCCTGTGTCTGGGAGTCCGGCCATGATCGCTCTTCCCGCGCTCGTCCTGCTGCCGGCAACGGGCGGCGCCATCGCGTGGCTGTCCGACCGCGGCCCCGAGGCACGCCACCGCCCATGGTGGGTCGCGATCACGACCATCGTTCTGCAAACGCTTCTGCTGTTTTACGTCACCTGCGCCGCCGACTGGGGCCATGGTCCGTGGCTTGCCCATTTTTCCGCCCCCTGGGTTCCGGCCCTGGGCATCGCCGCGCGCATGGACATGGACGGGCTCAGCCTCGTGATGCTGTGGCTGACGACCATCCTCTCCTTTCCCTGCGTGATCCTGTCCGCGCGCGATGTCGGCGAGCGGCCGGGCCTGTTTCACCTGCTCCTGCTCGCGACGATCGCCGGCATCGACGGTGTCTTCCTGGCCACGGACCTGTTTCTGTTCTTCTTCTTCTGGGAACTGATGCTGGTGCCGATGTATGTGCTGATCCTGCAATGGGGGCATGAGGACCGGCGCCGCGCCGCCATCAAGTTCTTCCTGTTCACCCAGGGCGGCGGCCTGCTGATGCTGGTGGCGATCCTCGGCCTCGTCATCCTGCACCAGCATGCCACGGGCATCGTGACCTTCGATTATTTCGCGCTGGCCGACACGCCGCTGATGCCGACCGCCGCCATGGTGCTGATGCTCGGCTTCTTCGCCGCCTTCGCGGTCAAGCTGCCGGTGGTGCCGCTGCATGTGTGGCTACCCGACACCCATACGCAGGCGCCCACCGCCGGCAGCGTGCTGCTGGCGGGCATCCTGCTGAAAACCGGTGGCTACGGGCTGATCCGCTTCGTCGTGCTGCTGTTTCCCGACGCGGCCAGCCGGTTCACACCGGTCGCCCTGGCAATGGGCGCCGCCGGCATCCTGTACGGCGCGTGGCTGTCACTGGCGCAGGACGACATCAAACGCCTGATCGCCTACAGCAGCGTCAGCCATCTGGGCTTCGTCCTGCTGGGCGTCTTTTCCGGCTCCCCCATGGGCATGCGCGGCGCGGTGGTGCAGATGGTCGCCCACGGACTGAGCACCGGCGCCCTGTTCATCATCGCCGGATCGCTGCAAGACCGCCTGCACACGCGCGACATGCGGCGCATGGGTGGCCTGTGGCAGGCCCTGCCGCACCTCTCCTCCGTCGGCCTGTTCTTCGCCATCGCCTCGCTCGGCCTGCCGGGCATGGGCAATTTCGTCGGCGAGTTCCTCGTGCTGCTCGCCACCTGGCGCATCAGTCCGCCGATCGCGGCCCTCGGTGCCGCCGGTCTGGTGCTCTCGGCGGTCTATTCGCTCACCATGGTCGGCCGCGCCTTCTTCGGGCCGCCCCATGCCGGAGAAGGCGCCGACCATGCGCCACCGGCGGATTTCGGCGCCCGGCATATGGCGGTGCTGGGCCTCACCATGGCCCTTCTGCTGGTGCTGGGCACCTATCCCCAGCCGGTCCTGAACCTGTCGCTGCCGGCAACGCCCCTTGCCATGCCGGAGATGGAGGCCCCCCAGCCATGACCGCCCCGCTTTCGGGCCTGCCGCCATCGCTGCCGATCCTGGGTGGCGGCATCGCACTGCTCATGCTGTCCATCGCCTGGCGCCGCTCGGAAGCGCGCGCCATCGTCATTGCGCTGGCAACGCTGCTTCTGGCCTTCGCCAGCCTGTGGTCGCCTGTCCTGGCCTGGCCCGGCGACCCGGTCGGCATCTTGTTCGTGCCCGACGGATGGTTCGCCTATATCGCCGGTCTGATCCTGCTGTCCTCGGCCGCATGCGTCATCATGGCGTGGCGCGAGGCCGGTACCCCGGCCGATGAGTTCTATCTGCTGCTGCTGCTCGGCACGCTCGGTGCGCTGGTCATGGCCGGCAGCGCGGACATGGTGATCTTCTTCCTGGGGCTGGAGACGCTGAGCCTGTCGCTGCTCGGCCTGATCGCCTACCATCGCAACCAGCCCACGGCCGACGAGGCGGCGATCAAATACCTGATCCTGGCCGGACTGTCCTCCGCGATCCTGCTGTTCGGCCTCGCCCTGTCCTATGCCGAAAGCGGGAGCCTGCGCTTTGTCGCGCCGTCCCTGGCCGGCCCGGACGGACCGGCGCTGCCCCTGGCGGCAACGGCGCTGGTGCTGACCGGCCTGTTCTTCAAACTGTCGGCCGTTCCCTTCCACACCTGGCTCCCCGACGTCATGGAGGGCGCGCCGGTACCGGTCGCGTCCTTCATCGCCGTTACCTCCAAGATCGCCCTGTTCGCGGCCCTCGCACGTTATTTCGCGGGCGCCGATCTGCTCCGCCCCGACGCCGCGGGCATGGAACTGGCCATCGTCGCCGTGCTGAGCATGTTCGGCGGCAACCTGCTGGCGCTGGGACAGACCAACCTCAAGCGCCTGCTGGCGGGCTCGTCCATCGCCCATGTCGGCTACCTGCTGCTCGCCCTCCTGTCGCCGGGGCCGTTTGGCCTGGCCAGCGCCGCCTTCTATCTGGCGGCCTATGCCGCCGCGACATCCGGCGCCTTTGCCGCCATGCGCGGCGCATCCGGCCTGTCCGACATTGCCGGGTGGCGCGGCATGTTCCGCCGCCGACCAGCCCTGGCGCTGGCCATGGCCGTCATGCTGATCTCGCTGGCGGGCATTCCCCCGGCCATCGGCTTCTTCGCCAAGACCTACATCGTGATCGCAGGTGTTTCAGCCCGGCGGGTCGTGCTGCTGGTCGCATTGGTCGCAAGCAGCATCATCGGGCTCTATTATTATCTCAACGTCGTGCGCGCGATGATGGAGCCCGTGCCGGAGGATCATCGCGCGGTGCGCGGCACGCAGGCGAATACCGTCCTGATCACCGCCCTGGCCATCGTTACGCTTCTGGCCGGCCTCTTTCCCGAAATGCTCGTCCGGCAGACCCGCGCCCTTCTGCAACCCGTGCCTGTCCTGAGCGCCGCCAGCCTGCCGCCCACCGCGCCTCACGACATCCTGTACAAGGAATAAGCCGATACGCCACATCGGCCCTGTCTTTCGCGGGGCCGATACCCATCTGATCGATACGGACAGGTCCGCGACGCACACGACACAGCAACAACCCGCGAAAGGGAGAAGACGTCATGACCGCCACCGTTCTCCAGGTTCTGGAAAGCAAGGACCGTCACCTCTTCACCGTCCATGAAAACACGCCGATCCGCGAAATCGCCCGTCTCATGACACAGAACCGTATCGGCGCAACGCCCGTGCTCGACGAATACGCGCATCTCGCCGGCCTGGTCTCGGAACGCGATCTTGTCGCGGCACTGGCCGGACACGGCATGGACGTGGCCCACCTGACGGCCCGCGAGATCATGGCCCGCAACGTGCCAACGACAACACTCGACGAAGAGATCCTGAAAGTCGGCCGCAAGATGACCGATTACCGGTCCCGCCACCTGCCCATCATCGACAACGACGCCGTGATCGGCATCGTGAGTATCGGCGATATCGTGAAATTTCGCGTGGACGAAGCCGAACGTCTGGTATCGGCAATGCAGGATTATGTCTGGCGCAGCGACCATGCCTCGGTCGGTCGCTGATCATCGCGTCCCGCGTCGGGGGGAGCACGAAGCAGGCAGCGCAACGCTATAAAACCGATTATCATTGCATAAACATAATATTTTGGCAAGACCAGCCGCGCGCACCTTCTGCGGGATGCTCCCCGTCCTTTTCTTTCATTTTATTTCCGAATTACAATAAGAAATATTCCATGTGATAAATATGCAACAATGTTCAGACTCAGAACAGATTCGTTTCGGACTGCATATTTTTGCATTGAAATGAAATCGTGATCCGCTTCACGTTATCTCGACGTCGCAACAAATGGCGCGGGAGCACAGTCATTCCATGACCCTACGGCGAAGCCTGATCACAGCCACCATTCTCGCCATACAGTTCGATATCGCCAGCGCGATCGCCCAGACCGCGACGACATCCGAGACGCCTGCATCCGGCCAGCGTTCCGCCGCAAAGAGCCGGAAAATATCGGGAACGACCGCCAATCCCGCCGGAACGCACACCGCAGCGACACCGGCAGTCGCCGCGTCCTATCAGGCGCCGCCCGATGCCGGCGAGGCCGTGATCGTGACCGGCACCCATGACAGCAACCGCCATGCCCGCCAGAGCAGTTCGCCGATTTCGGTCATCACGGCGGCTACCCTGACCCGTTCAGGGCAATTGAACCTGGCGGATGCGCTGACGCGCACCTACGCCTCCATCAACATACAGGCCAAAGGCAGCGACACCGCCGCCCTCACGTCGTCAATCCGCATGCGCGGCCTCAATCCCAATCAGGTGCTCGTTCTGGTCGACGGCAAGCGCCGCCACGTCACGGGTAACATCATCCAGAACTCCGGCCCCAGCTTCGGCGCCACCGGCGTCGACCTGAACATGTTGCCCGCCAACATGATCGACCATATCGAAGTTCTGGAAGACGGCGCCGCCGCCATGTACGGTTCCGATGCGATTGCCGGCGTCGTCAACATCATTACGAAAAAAACAAGCCATGGACTGAATGTCTCGGCACAAACCGGCGCAAATGCCTATAACGGCGATGGCTGGCAATATCAGGTCAATGCCGATGGCGGTTTCAAGCTCGGCAATGACGGCTACATGCACCTGAGCGGACAGGTCTATCACACCGATCATTTCGTCACGAAAGGTGCCAAGGACCATCGTCTTCTCGGCTACTGGCCGGCAGGGGCCAACACCAGCGGCTATTATACCGGCATTGTGGCGAACCCGCTCCCCGTTCCCGTCACCTCGAACAAGATCATGAGCACGCCGGAAGAAACGCGCGAAAACCTCGGCATCGATTTCGGAAAACCCATTGGTGAAAAAGTCGATTTCTACGGACAGATCACCTATGGCCACCGGCATGCGGAAGCGATCCAGAATTACCGCGTCCCCAATATCGCGCCTACGATCTATCCTTCCGGTTTCTCCCCGCTGGAAACGATCGAAGAAAACGACTATGCCGCGATGCTCGGCATGAAGGGTCGTGATTTCTTCGGTTTCGACTGGGATATCAGCACCCAGTATGGCGCGGACGAAGATAATATCGGCAACAAGAACACGGCCAATCCGGGGCTGCTGAGCAGCCGGTGCAACAACGGCAACGTCGCCAATATCTCGACCGTCGGCTGCGGCATCACGCCGACCACGGTACACACGCAGAGCTACCGCAACGCCCAGTGGACCAACAATCTGGATTTCCGGCGGCATATCGACATCTTCCATACGGTCCCGATGACGCTGGCCCTCGGTGGCGAACATCGTCTGGAAACGTACGAGATCGTGGCCGGTGAACCCTCGTCCTACCAGGTCGGCGGAACCCAGGGTTATGTCGGCATCGCACCGCAAAGTGCCGGAAACTGGAGCCGCGATATCTGGGCGGCCTATATCGACGGCGACTTCCACATGCTGAAGAACTGGGATCTCGATTTCGCCGGCCGTTTCGAACATTATACCGATGTCGGCAATACCCAGAACGGCAAGATCTCCACCCGCTACGACATCACGAAACGGGTCGCCGTCCGCGGCACCATCAGCACGGGCTTCCGTGCTCCGACCATGGCGGAACAGCATTTCAGCACCATGAGCGTCAACCCGACGGGCGCCGCCGGCCTTCTCCCCGTCAGTTCCGCCGCCGCCGCGCTGCTCGGCGCCCGGCCGCTGAGACCCGAATATTCGGTCAATGCCAGCGGCGGCCTGGTCGTCGAACCCGTCGATGGTTTCCATGTCGAGGCCGATGTCTATCAGATCAATCTCCGCAACCGCATCGGCCAGGGCGGCGTGACCAAGGGGCTGACCGCGATCAACGCCATTCAGGCCATGGGCTATGCCCTGCCGGTCAACGATATCGATCCGCAGAACGTCTCGGCCTACTATTTCGCCAATATCGGCAGCACCCGCACGCAGGGCCTCGACATCAAGGCCGATTACACGTTCCACCTGCACCAATACGGTAACCTGATGCTCACGATGGCGCTGGACCTCAACCGCACGCGCCTGCATCACGCCGCCACGTCAGGGACAGGCGCCTCCCTGCTTAACGCGCAGACGATCGGCTATCTCACCACGGCCTACCCGCGCAGCAAGATCATCCTGAACGCCTATTATACGATCGCAAACTGGGACTTCAACATTCGCCAGACCCGTTATGGCGAAACGACCGACATGATGACCTATCAGGACTGGACGAACGGCTCGCTCACCTGCGCGAGCGGCGGCGCCCTGCGCTACTCCAACTCCTGCTTCGGCCAGTTCAAGAACACCCCCCGCTGGCTGACCGATCTCGAGATCGGCTATCGGGTCGACCGGCGCTGGCATCTGGCGGTCGGCGCCAACAACGTCTTCAATGTTCGTCCGCGCAGACTGCCGGACATCCTCAACAGCGGTGGGTACACGGTCTATGATGCAAGTTCCTCGCAGGTGCCTATCTCGGGTGGCTATTATTATGGGCGCGTGAATGCCACATTCTGACATCCGCTCTTCATCTGGATGGAGGGAGGGGCCAAACGGCCCCTCTCCGGCGCCACTTCTGCACTGGGCTTCGCGTATATGACCAATCGGAACAGGACTATCGGACGGAGGCATCTTGTCGCGGGGGCCTCCGCCTGCGGCGTCGTCGGCGCATTCGCGGGGGGGCGCCTCGTGCGCGCCCAAACCCCGCAGCCGGCTGCGCCTTCTCCCCCCGCGCAGCCAGCCCCGCTCCCCCGGCGGCGCATCAGGCTTCAGCCCTTCGATCTGCGGGCCGACCAGATCACCGACATCAAGGTCTGTCTGCGCCCCTTTCGCGCCATGGGTCCGCGTTTTGACGTCGAGCATGTGGGAAACAAGCTGGTCTTCCATAATTATGGCCATGGCGGCAGCGGCTGGTCCCTCTCCTGGGGCTCGGCGAGCGTGGTTGTCGAGAAGGTCTCCACCACCCTGCAACGCAAGGTCGCGGTCATCGGCTGCGGCATCATCGGCCTCACCACCGCCCTTACCGCACAACGCGCCGGCTTCGACGTCACGATCTACACGAAAGACCTGCTGCCCCGGACGCGGTCGGTTCGCGCCAACGGCAGTTGGACGCCGGATTCCCGCATTTCCCTGACCGCTCCGGCCGGCCCGGAATTCGCCGACCTGTGGGAAAGAATGGCCCGGATCTCCTGGGCCACCTATCGCGACTATCTCGGCCTGCCCGGCAATCCCGTGGAATTCATCGAACATTTCTCCCTCTCCGACCGGCCGTTCGATGCGCCGCATGAGGAAAGGCCCGATGGTCGCACCGGCGATTACGCCTCGACCGGAATGCCCCAGCACGGCTCGGAATTCGCCCGCTACTCGGGTCGCATCAAGGATATCGTCCCGGCGGCTGAAGAACTCACCCCCGCAGAGAGCCCCTTCGCTGCCCCGTATGCCAAGCGCGGTTCGCTCATGCTCTATAATTTCGCTTCCTACGGGCATCTGCTGATGTCGGAATTTTTCCAGGCTGGCGGCCATGTCGTGATCCGGGAGTTCCACGACCCCAGCGAACTGAGCTCCCTGCCGGAAAAGGTGATCATCAACTGCCCCGGCTACGCGGCGCGCGACTGGTGGAACGATAAGAGCCTCATCCCCGTCAGGGGGCAGACGGCATGGCTGCCGCCCCGGCCGGACCTGCCATACGGCCTGCATTATCACGGTGCATCGGCCGTCTCGAAAACGGATGGGCTGATGGTTCAGGCCTATGATCTGGATAATGAGGGCGAGATGGGAGGCGTCGGCAATTCCTTCGAACATCCCGACCGTTCCGAGTCGGAAAGAGCGATCAAGGTTCTGGCGGACCTGTTCGCCCGTTCGCCCATTTCGGAAGGGTGAGCCCCATGCCCCGCACGCCATTCGCCCGCCTCATGCGTTCCCGCGTGTTCCATGCAGCGGCCCTGAGCATCGCCTCCGCCTCCCCGCTTCACGCCGCCAGACCTGTTGCCTCTCCCGTTCCCTCCTTCACGGCCGAGCAGGCGCAGCACGGGGCGGATCTCTACCAAACCGCCTGCGCCATGTGCCATGGCGCCGATCTCAACGGCAATTTCCAGACGCCGTCCCTCAAAGGGCGGCTGGTGGCAAACTGGGCGGGAACACCGCTTTCCCGTCTGACAGGCTATATCCAGCGCGCCATGCCGTTAATGGCTCCCGGCACGCTATCGACGGAAGATGCAACCGCGCTGGTCGCGTTTCTTCTGCGTGAGAACGGCGCCGCCCCTGGTAAATCGCCCCTGCCGGCCGTGGAAAAACGGCAGGCATTTCTTAAATTTCCTGCCCTTGCGATAGGGCCTGATACGTCCTCTACCAAATAGGCCGAGAGAAATCCGTCGGTATTCCGCTTCACCGGGGCCGAACAGAATCGTCAGCGCGGGGCGGGAGAACCCGTAGATAAAATCGAAAAACCGGTGCCCCGGTCCTGAACCGGGGCAATATCCATCAACCGGCATGAATGGATATTGCCCCGCATCATCCCGCGCGGAAACATCCACCAGATGACAGATCAGGCGAACTCCTTGCCGGGTGGCGAAATGCGGGCGGCCGGCCGCATTCCGGTCGGCATGTCAGTCCTGTGCCGCGCATGGGGACGACAATCGCGATCGGTGCGGCGCATCCGTCATCGAATTTGCCCCTTTTCTTCCAAAGGAAAGACCGGGAGGACAGGATAGGACTGCCTTCGTCCGAACCCGCCGGCCCTTGACGCCCAGGCGACAGAGCCGATTGCGTCCGAAGAGTCATTTACGCAGCCGATGAACAATCCGAGCGGTGAAGCGTTATCAGGACACCTATTCCCGGAGTCCCCGCGATGCTGACCCTTCTCGTGATCATCCTGATCATCTTCGCCATCGGTGGTGGCGGCTATGGTGTCCGTTCCGGCTGGTATGGCGGGCCGCGAGGCTCGGGATTCAACGGGCTGGGCCTGTTGCCGATCATCGTGATCATCATCGCCCTGTTCCTGCTTTTCCGCGGTCCGGGAGGGCCATGAGCCACCCTCCCCGATCCATGTCGCTACCGCGCTCCACACGAAAAAAAAGCCGTTCTTCTAGAACGACTTTCTTGTATCCTGACACATTCTTCCCGTTCGGTTTCAGGGTCTGAAGAAGCACGCCGACAGGCACCATGGCCTCGTCCACCCGCGCCAGATTCGCTGCATGCGGAACGGACAGGGACAGATGACGCTCGTCATCGGGACAGGAAAACCATTCGGACGATACACGGGCGTTGCGGCCGCCACGGGAGGGATCAATGCGGACGCGGCCGGATGCCGCATCACGAAACGCCTGGGCAGGGTGGCGGTCGTGATTATGGAAAACTTTCATCTCATGCCGTTTATTCGGCACAAAAGACCAAGCCCCCTCTTCCTCCGATCACCACCTCCCGCGCGCGATCGGACCCAACCGCAGAAATACTCTGCTCATCGTAGTCGGACAGAACGATTCTGTGATTCATACAAAATCACAATGGCAGTTTCTGGGGGAACACAAAATTCGATTGAAATAAAACGGGAATACGAACTCCCGAAAAGTGGTGAGTGACGAATAAAAAGAAGTGCTTTACTCGCATCAGTTGGCGGAGCTTTTTTATCTGCTCCGCCATTGATGGATGTCTATTGCGGAATATTTTTATCATGAAAGTGAGGTTTCATGAGGGCAATAGCGTTCAGAATCCTCTGCAATTGCCAACCAATCGAGAAGATACGACAGCCGGTCAGTTGGGCTTGGTCATACCGTCATGCGACGGGGCCATCATCATGCCGTCATGGCTCATCGAATCCTTGGACATCGCATTTTTCTCCATGCCGTGACGGGTGGCATCCGCATGTTTCCCCATGCCGTCTTTGGACATGGTGTTCGGCGCCATCCTGTCGTGCGACATGCCATTCTTGGACATGCCGGCAGGCGCCATCATGTGGTGTGACATGCTATCCTGCGCAACGGCCGCGCCCACGACGGCGATATTGGAACACAGTGCGGCTGCGGCGATGAAATGACGAATGGACATGTAACGTCTCCTGATTGAAAAACACTCTGCGGGGAAGAACCGTTCCACCCCACTGTTTTGTTCTTCGGCCGGCGCGGAGCAAAGGTTACAGAGGGCGGATTATTTTACGATCCGCCGAACCAGTCATAACCCTGGTCCTCCCAATAGCCGCCGGGAAAGCGGTTCGTGACCGAGATCGCCGCCAGGTATTTCGGATTCTTGTAGCCCAGCTTGGTCGGAATCCGGATTTTCATCGGGGCGCCATAGGCCGCCGGCAACGCGGTATCGTCGAAATCCAGTGCCATGATGGTTTGCGGGTGCAGGGCCGTCGCCATGTCGATGCTGGTCGAATAATCGTCGAAACAGTGAAAATCGACGTATTTCGCCCGCAGGTCGGCCCCGACACGGTGCAGGAACACCGAAAGCGGCACGCCTGACCAGCAACCGATCGCACTCCAGCCCTCGACGCAGATATGCCGCGTGATCTGGCGCTTCTGCGGCAAGGCGCGAAACTGCGCGAGCGACCAGGGACGTCTGTCCGCGACAAGGCCCGAGACTTCCAGACGCCATCCTGCCCGATCGACCGTACGCACATCTTCCTGCCCGTAATAGGCATTGAACGGGAAAGGGCGCGTGATCCGCGCGGCATCGAACTCGCGCGCCAGACGGTGGCGACTGAACAGCAGCGCCTGCGCGCGGTCGGTCAGGCTCATCACCCGTGCCAGCGCGCGTTCGACCGCCGGCTCGTCATCCAGCGTGCAGCCAGACAACATCGCGAGACCGCCGAGCGATATGGCGCCTTTCAGCATCAGGCGGCGCTCCAGCCGCCGTAATTCCGGCGCGATGGACGCGCGATCCAGGTCCGGCCGCTTCATCGTACGGCCTCCGGATCGTGCGGGGCCGGTCTGCGGCCGAATACCATGCCGAACAGGGTCGAGGGCACGAGCAGGGCCAGCACGACATGAACGACCAGGAACCCCACGATCAGCGCCATCATCGTGAAGTGAATGCGGCGCGCGAGATCGTAGCCGCCGAACAGCCAGCACAGCCATCCAAGCTGCACGGGCTTCCAGATCGACAGGCCCGAGGCCACCGTCAGGCAGGCGACGACCAGCACACCCGTATAGAGCAGGCGCTGCACCGCATTGTAATGGCCGGGCGTGTGGGAAAGCCGAAAACGCAGTGCCAAACCCATGTCCCGCCCGATGGCGCCCATGCCTCGCGGCCGCAGGTCACGCCGGAAATGGCCCGAGACGACACCATAGGTTCCATAGACGATCCCTGCGCCCATCAGTACCCACATGGCCGCGAAATGCCAGGCGATTCCACCGGCGAGCCATCCCCCCAGCGTCAGCCAGGGTGGAAACGTGAAAGGCAGGATGGGCGACGCATTGTAGATCTGCCACCCGCTGCCGATCATGACGAGCATCGACAGCGCGCCGATCCAGTGGGTGATCCTGATGACGCGCGCGGGTGTGCGGCGAGGTCGGGGCATCTGCGGGCCTCCTGGGCGTGATGCCCGTCCCTTCGCTCCGCACCCACGAATGGTTACAGGCTTTCGTAAAAATATTGTCCGCCGCTGCCTGTAACTGGTGACACCGCCGCACCGAAGAACCGGACGATCCTGTCATCGTGAAGGAGCGCTTTCATGACTTCCCGCCGCCAGTTCTGCCTTGCCTCGGCCGCGTTTCTGATGGCCGCGCGTGCCGGCCGTGCCGCACCAGCCTATGCCGTCACACACCCGGACGCGGAGTGGCGCCGCCTGCTGACGCCCGCGCAATACGACGTGCTGCGTCGGGCCGGCACGGAAATGCCGTGGTCCAGTCCGCTTCTGGGCGAGCATCGACCCGGCCGCTTCGCCTGCGCCGGGTGCGATACCGCCGCGTTCTACGCCAGCACCAAATTCGAAAGCGGCACCGGTTGGCCGAGTTTCTACCGTGCCCTGCCCAAGGCCGTGCAGGAGCGCGCCGACAGTTCGCTCGGCATGGATCGGACCGAGGTGCTGTGCGCGACCTGCGGCAGCCATCTCGGCCATGTTTTCGACGACGGCCCGCAGCCTACGGGCCTGCGCTATTGCATGAACGGCGTCGCCCTGTCGTTCCACCCGGCCTGAAAGGACCAGAATCATGAAACGGTCAGGAATACTCGGCGTCTCGCTCGTCGCCATGAGCGTGCTCGGAACGGCGTGCCAGGCGGAGGGAGCCGCGTTCGCCACGCGTCTGCCGCCGCCGGCAGCCGCCGAAGCGCCCGCGACGGCTCACCACGCCACCGCCATCTTCGCCGGTGGATGTTTCTGGGGCGTCCAGAGCGTTTTCCAGCATATACGCGGCGTAACCGCGACACGCGCGGGATATGACGGCGGAGCGAAGGATACCGCCGAATACGAAACCGTCGGCGGTGGCGATACGGGGCACGCGGAATCGGTCGCGGTCGATTACGATCCGACGCAGGTCAGTTACGGCACGCTGATGCGCGTCTTCTTCTCCGTCGCACTGGACCCGACACAGGTGGACAGGCAGTTTCCGGATGTCGGCAGCCAGTATCGTTCCGTCCTGTTCACGCGCACGCCGGAGCAGGCGAATGAGGCGCGCGCCTATATTCAGCAGCTGAATGCCGCGCATGTCTTCGCGCGACCGATCGCGACGCAGATCGTCCCGGATCATGGGTTTTATCCGGCCGAGGATTATCATCAGAACTTCGCGGCGCTTTATCCGGACAATTCCTACATTGCAACATATGATGCCCCTCGGATCGAGGCGCTGAAGATGATATATGGCGGTCTGTATCGCGATCGCCCGATCCTGACGCTTGCCGCGCCCGGCGGAACGTAAGGGCAAGGGCGCCAGGAACAGGAGCGCGAGTGACGGAAGCCGAATGGAGTCACTGGATGGCGGCCGCCCAGCGGGGTGACGCCAATGCCTATCGGCTTGTGCTCGGCGAGGCCACCGCATGGCTGAGGCGCTTCTTCCTGCGGCGGCTGCCGCCGTCCATGATCGACGATGCCGTGCAGGACACGTTGCTCGCGGTCCATGAAAAGCGCCACACGTTCGATCCCTCGCAGGGGTTCGGGCCGTGGCTGGCGGCGATCGCACGCCATAAATGGATCGACCGGCTGAGGGCCGAAAACCGGGTGGATATGGTGCCGATCGAAGACGATCTGGCGATTTCCGATCACGAGGACCAGATTACGACGGCCCATGCGCTGGAACGGCTGCTCGGCATGCTGAAGCCCGCGCAGGCCGAGGTCATCCGGCTGGTGAAGCTGCAAGGCCTCAGCATCGGGGAAGCAGCCCGGCGTACCGGACAATCCACCGCCCTGGTCAAGGTCAATATCCATCGCGGGCTGGGGCGGATGAACGACATGGTGATACGAGGTGGTGATGTCGACTGATCCCCTGATCGACCGGCTCGCGACCGACCTGCGTCCCGTCAGGCGGCGGACGCCATGGCGTGATGCGGCCATTCTGCTGGTTCTCGGCGCCATCGAGATCGTCTGGGTGATGACGACGGGCCTGATGCGCCCGGATATGGCGCATGCGATGCATATGCCCAGCTTCTGGTGGAAAACCGCCAGCCTCGCCGCGCTCGCAGCCATCAGCGGCGGGACCGCGCTGCTCTCGTTCAGTCCGCTGCACGCGCCGCGACGCGGCCTGCGCATGGTCGGCGCCGTGGCGCTGCTGGCGCTGGGTCTGGGGTGGCTGGTCGATGCCTTGCAGGCTGGTCCCGCCGTCCTGTGGCAGCGGCTGGACCCGGCGCACGGCCTGATCTGCGCGCGCAAGGTCGTGGAACTGTCCCTGCCCGCCGCGCTGGCGCTGGGCCTGCTGGCACGACGCGGCGCGCCGGTCGATTCCCATGGCACGGCGTGGGCTGCGGGAATCGCCGCGTCCGCCTTCGGTGCGCTCGCCTTCTCACTGGCCTGTCCGTTCGACGATCCGCTCTATCTGGTGGTGTGGTACCTGGTAGCCGGCTGTGTCGTCACCCTTGCGACACGCCTTGTCCTGCCCCTGCTGACGCGGTGGTAGGCAGCGGGCCGTGGCGGACGCGCGTCACGCGCGTGTCCGCAATCCTGTCCTGCGTCTTCGTATCGAAATCGCCGGCATCGTGTCGTTCGTGAAGCTGGAGGGTTCGGCCCCCCCCTGGTTCTGAAGTGTTGGCTGTGATTCCATCTCTTCTGTGATGGTTGGGGGAATGGCTCATGAAGCCGGCGGGTTTCTTTGATGTTGACGAGCGCCTTGCCCGGTTAAGCGGGCTGGGCGATCAGCTCGAAGCGTTTTCCCGGACTGTGGATTCTGAGGCGTGCCGTCCTGATCTGGACAGGGCTCTGGCCTATGCGGACGGGAGCAAAGGCGGGCGTCCACCCCTTGATCCGGTGCTGATGTTCAAGATCCTGGTGATCCAGACGCTGAACAATCTCTCCGACGAGCGAACGGAGTATCTGATCAACGACCGACTGTTGCAGGCTTCAGGCCAGATGGGGAGCCTGTGCCTTCATAGCTGGCTGACAATCGAGCTTTCTCAGGATTTCAGGAATCTCCTGGATAGCCGAATATAGATCCTCCAGCGCACATGCCTTGCTGAAAAGCCAGCCCTGGAGGGAGTCGCAGCGCATGTCGAGGAGAATTTTCGCCTGTTGCGCCGTCTCGATGCCTTCTGCGGTAACAGTCTTGCCCAATCCATGAGCGATGTCGATAATGCCGCGCACGATAACATAGTCTTCGGATGAAGTTTCGATATTCGAGACAAAACGGCGGTCGATTTTCAGGCGGTCGATCGGGAACTCCCTCAAATGCGTCAGTGACGCGTAACCCGTACCAAAATCGTCCAGTACCACTTCAACGCCGGCATCATGCAACTGCTGCAATCCCCGCTCGACCCTCCTCTGGTCGCGGCCCAACAACATGGTTTCGGTGACTTCGACGCTGAACTGCTCGGGGCCAATGCCCGTCTCGGTACAGCGGTTGAAGAACCGTTCCAGAAAACCATCCGACCGGAAGTCTGCATTGGTCAAATTGATACCAACCCTTCCAAAGCGAATGCCTCTGGCGCGCATGGTCGCCATATCGACGAACACATGGTCCAGCATATAAAGGCCGAAAATCGCGCATGTGGCCGGATCGGTGAGTGCAATATGAAAATCGGCGGGGCTTACAATGCCGCGCTGGGGATGATGCCACCGGGCAAGGGCCTCGAACGAGATTGCCGGACAAGACGCAGGATAGAGGATCGGCTGATAGAAAAACATGAACTCTTCGGAGCGAAGCCCAATATCGACATCCGATAGAAGCTGGGACTTCCTTTTTACAGCCTGCATGCTTTCATTATTGAATACTTCAACTCGGTCACGCCCGAGCGCCTTGGCGCGATAAAGCGCAATATCGGCGGCCTGCAACAGGCTGGCTGCATCTTTCCCGTGCTGCGGAAAAGCCGCGCAACCCATGCTGGCCGAAGAGTAGCGGGTGACCGACCCGATCGTGATCGGCTCGCGAACGGCATCAAGGATTTTTTCAAAGAGTTCGAGATTTTCAACGCTACGCTCCCGATCGAGAATGATGCCAAATTCATCCCCTCCCAGACGCGCGATAAACACATGATCGTCCATCACGGCACGCAGACGCGATGCAATTACCTTGAGCAGGTAGTCTCCCATTTCGTGGCCGAATGAATCGTTTATTTCCTTAAAGAGGTCAATATCAAGGATAGCCAGATGAAACGTACCTGACTCTTTGCCACTCCGGTTAATCAGATCTTCCATGTGTTGAGAAAATAGCCTACGATTCGGAAGATCAGTCAGGAAATCAGTATTCGCGGCCGTTTCAAGATGTTTAATATTGATCTGAAGTTCTTCCTCCAATTCCTTTCTTGTTGTAATATCAAAGCGAATAGCAACGTAACCGTCCACTGCGCCCGCGATGTGTGGAACAATCGTGGTGTCAACCCAATAGAGGGAACCATCTTTCCTTCTGTTGCATATTTCTCCATGCCAGATATGCCCGGCCGTGATTTTCTGATACATCATGCGGAAAAATTCCCGGCGATGTATCCCTGAACGCAGAATCCGGTGGTTGGAGCCGACTAATTCTTCTTTACTATAACCGCTGATTTCACAAAATTTCTTGTTTGCAAACGTAATGGTCCCACGCGCATCTGTCATGACGACAATGGCGGCATTATCAAGCGCATACCGGATGAAGTTTTCTTTCATATCTACAGCCGACGATCATGGACATTTGTACTGACCAGCCTCAATTGATAATTTGTTTTTCCATCAATACCCGACCTGGTTTCAGCCTTGGTCTTGAATGATGCGACCGACTGCGCCAGTTCGTCAGCCATTGTGACCAGATTGTGTGCGGTGGCAGCACTTTCCTCGGCGATGGTCGCATTCTTCAGCGTGGTCTGTTCCAGGCTGCGGATCGCGATTTTTACCTCGTCCAGACCGGCGGACTGCGCCTGCGATGCCGTGGCGATCCTGGAGATGACACCGTTCATGTCGCTGACCTGAGAGGTGATGCGCTGCAAGGCTTCTCCCGCTCGGTGAACCTGCGTCACGCCGGACATCACATCTTCTGCCGCCTTGGTGATCAAACCGGCGATCTCCTTGCCGGCATTTGTCGAACGCTCCGCCAGCGCACGAACCTCGCTGGCGACCACCGCAAAGCCACGGCCGTAATCACCTGCTCTGGCAGCCTCAACGCTTGCATTCAGTGACAGAATATTGGTCTGCATGGAAATTTTGTTAATAACGCCGATGATATTCGAGATTTCCTGAGATGATTTTTCAATCCGACTGATCGCCGCGATCGCTTCGGCCACGATCTGGCTGGCCTGCTCGGCGTCCGATTGTGCGGATGCCGCCATATGACGGGCTTTGACCGTCTCTTCGGCCGTTTCGGAAGCGCCAAGGGCAATCTGTGTCACGGCCGCCGACATTTCCTCCTGTGCGGCGGCCTGTTGCTCTGTGGCCTCGGACAGACTGTCAGCACCGTGGCGAATCCCGTCCGCGTTTGCCATGACATCATGGGTGGACTGTGCGATCCGGCTCATGCTCTCGGCGAGCTGCTGGGCAGATGCATTAAAGCGTTGCTTCAAGGAAGCCGAGTGCTCAGGCAGGACCTCTGTCACCCGATAAGTAAGATCCCCGTCAGCGAGAAAGGTCAGGGCGGCATTGAGCGCAGAGAGAACGGCATGATCGTCGCGCACCCGCCGTTCCTGCTCCGCGCGCAACTTGGCGCGGTCGGCTTCCATGGCTTCCAGATAGAACGATACGGTGAGATCGATTTCCGTCAGAACGGCCTTGCACAAACTGCTCACACTTTCGGCCAGATGCTTCCGCCCGGACGATCTGGAGAACAAACCGACCTGCGCTCCACCATTCTCTTCGATGATGGATCGAATAAGCCGATCAAGAATAATCGTATAGCCTCCTATATACCATTGCGGCGTCAAACCGATGCGGGCATGCACTTCTCCGATGCTGCGGACCTTTGCCACGTAGGCATCATCAAAGCGCGCGGCCAGGACGGCCTGCCAATGCGCCGTCTGGGCCTTTTTGGCCTGATCAATCTTGGCTTCGGAGGCAAAAAACCGGCTGACTTCGGGCGTTCTGCGAATGTGGGCGTAAAGAGCATCCAGAGCGTCCGGCAAAGCTTTGGCAAGAGGAGCATGAAGAGCGCGCAGGGCATGCAAATCTTCCGCATTCATTCCGATAAAATCGTGTCGACGCTGAATGTCAGCTATGCCACGCTCGTCTCGTTCCACTTCGTTTTTCCAATCTTCTTCATTTTTCGATTGAATATTTCAATCACTCAACTCTCGCTGGTAGTCAGGCCATAGGCTGAATTCCAGCCTTCATCATAAATGCGTATAACGCATAACAGCTATGCGTCTTTTTTATTATTACCTATACCGACTCATAATCGGTGGTTTTTGA
>NZ_JBDNXE010000060.1:0-24007 GCF_047721585.1 Gluconacetobacter sp. | reverse complement strand
ACTGGCACTGGCACTGGCACTGGCACTGGCACTGGCACTGGCACTGGCACTGGCGAAATGCCGCGGCACGCGCTTGCTGGCAAGCCCCTCAAAAGCTGGAGGCCACATAAATGGAGCATACCCCCCTACCCGCCTACACCCCCCAGCGGGGTTTAAAACGCCCGACCGCTCGCGCGCCAAAGCCATAGTGGCCCGTGTAGACGGCATACTCCTACCGGCACAAAGCTCCGCACCTGTATGCGCGTAGGCACGGGGCAGCCCTGTAGCCCCACCCCACATGCTTGGCGCACTCAGACACAAAGTAACCAAGACAACATGACCCATTGCCCTTTTAAACCCGCCATAAGGCCGTTTTGCTGCCATGCTTGCTCTACCACCACACCATATAAACCCCTAACGTGAGGCATAAGCGCACCTTGCACCAGCACCGAAAAACGCCAAGCAGCCTCTCTTTTTGCCTTTAACCGCTTTATTTTGCAGAAATTTGACAAAGACGGCTTGACGCTGCCGCAAAACCCCTTTAGACGGAGCCTCAACAACGCCTCTGTGTCCCGTTCGTCTAGAGGCCTAGGACACCGCCCTTTCACGGCGGCAACACGGGTTCGAATCCCGTACGGGATACCATACGTCTATAAGGCATTGATTTTTCAGCAAAAATCAAACTTGTCTTCCCTCACTGTGTAACATGTCTGTGTTACATAAGGGACGCCAATTTTGCCTACACCCTACATGGTGAGACGACACCATACCTGGTATCTCAGACTGCGTGTTCCTGCTGACCTTTCCCCTGTCGCTGGTCAGCATATTGTTCGTTCCCTCAAAACCAGTGATAGAACAGTCGCAAGGGCAAAAGCTCTCGGACTGGCTTCAGCGTTCAATGGTATCTGGATGGAACTCAGACAAAGACTGGCAGAAAAGCTTCAAGCCTATTTCAACAGGGAAATCCCTGTTGATGAGATGAAAGCCTTTGTGCATGAACACGCTTCAGAAATCGAAGCCATGCCAGAGAACGTCAAAAAACATTTCTCCGACTGGCTCAACGTTGTCATGCAACGCAAGACACAGGAAGCTCAGGACGCCCGCGAGAGTGCTGATATGACAGCAACCCTTGCAGATATGTGGAAACAGGCCAAACAGCAGGGAATGCTGGAAGGGATGGAAAAAGCCATTTCCCTTGGTGGACTGGCAACACAGGCTCCCCCTGCGCCCTCTATCCTCCCTACTCCATCAGCAAGCACAGAATGCTCTGAACCATGGACAAACCTGATTGAACGTTTCCATGATGATAATCCGGGACAGACAGAAAAAACACGTGTCAGCTACCGCATTACCTTCACACAGTTTCAGGAAATTGTTGGCAATAAAGCCCTGAACCTCCTGACCAAACAGGACATTAAAGCCTATGCGGACTGGCTGAAAAACAAGCCTTCCTTACGTGGGGGAACATTGGGTCATGGCACGATTGTCAGACATCTTGGGGAAGTAAAATTTTTTCTGAAATGGTGCGTCCAGTCCGGTCTGATTGAGGATAAAGGCTTCGCTGATGTCAAAGCCAGAGCCAAGACCCAGAAAGAAAAACTGACCAGACAGGAAGAGGTTCGCAGGGCTTTTACCAATGATGAACTGAAACAGATTTTCAACAGCCCCCTGTTTTCTGGCTACCATAGCAAGCACTTCAAAAGCAGACCCGGCCACCAGACAAAACGTCTGACTGACTTCTGGTTTATCTGCGTTCTTGCCCTGACCGGTGCCAGAATTGGGGAAATCTCTGACGTTCCTGCCAAACTCTATGACCTGGAAGGTATTCCATGCCTGGATTTACGCCAGACAGGAACAAAAACAGGAAACAGCCCCCGTCTGATTCCCATCCTGCCAGAACTGCGAAAAATTGGCTTTCTTCACTATGTCCAGAAACAGGCCCAGGCTGGTCTGGGGTTAATGCAGTCACGCAAAGGGGAAGTTATCAAGCCTGAATCATGGTCAAAGCGTATCAACCGTTACCTTGAAGATATTGGACTGACAGACAAAAGCCTTGTGGCTTATTCCTTCCGTCATACCTTCAGACAGGCTTTAAGAACCTCTGACCTGAACATGGAAATCATCAATAAAATTTTTGGACATGAAACGGATTCTGTTGGGGCTGGCTATGGTTCCAACCTTTCCAGAGGGGAAGCACAGGCTTTTCTGGATAAGGTGAAATACCCCATTTTCCTTGACCATCTGGCAGACAGGAATGGGGTCTTCCTTAAATAGCATCCTGCCTGATGGTTTCAAAAATACTGGTCTGGCGTGTAAACTGGTTTTTCTGTTGCATAGCCTGAACACGTCTGACCAATGTGGCTAAAGACACACCCGCAATGTAAGACGCATGTCTGTAGCTTTTCCCTGATGCTAAAAGGTCCAGAGCATGTTGCACCTTGGCAGAACTGGCTTTGGGTCTGCCTATGGGACGACCTGTTTTCGTTCCATATTTCTGGGCATGGTCTATGCCACTTCTGATGCGCTCATTAATCGTCTCGCGTTCATTCTGGGCAATGACAGACATCAGCAGATAACTGACACGGCTTGACCTGTCTGACGTATCAACCCCTTCTGTCAGACTTCTGACTGTTATTCCTTTCTGGTCGAACTCTTCTAAAAGCCTTGCCAGATGGGCTGTTCGTCTTCCAAGCCTGTCCACCTTCCAGACTGTCAGAACATCCCCCTTGTTCAACAGGTTCAGCAAACTGTTTAACTGTGCTCTGTCTTCTGTTGCACCGGAAATGACATCCATAAAAATTCTTTCTTTGGGAATCCCGGCTTCCAGTAAACGACTGACCTGCATATCAGTGGACTGGTCTCTAGTGCTGACACGTGCGTAACCATAAATCATTGCACACCTCCAAAGACGTGCAGGGCTGTCACTCTGTCCGCAAGGAAATAGCGGGCCAGATAATCTCCCAATGCATAATCATCAGGCAAGTAGCTCTTCAGGATAGAAGCACAGCTACAATCAAGGTCACGATTGAAATAGGACAGGCGATTTTTGCCATCTCCCTTTATTATTTCAATGTCCCGTAAAACACCTTCCAGAAAAGCCACTATGAAAACGGGTAACTGGTCTTTGCCATATTTTTCAATAATCTGTGGAGCCAGCACATCCAGAATATTCTGGATGGTATCAGAATGATATAAATCCAATAATTTATAGGCTTGTTCTTCTATCGTGCCTTCAAGCTTGTTGCTTTTGGGATATGTCGGGAATTCACGCAACGCGGAAATATAGGCTTCCTGCATTGTCTTTGTAATTTTAGATGATTGCAGGAATGTCCTGTAGTCTTTGACATATCCTGGTGCGATGTCATCAAACCCCTCAACAGGGGAAAAAATATGATGGACGGTCAGGTTTCCTGTGCGGAATGTAATTTCACTCATAAAATGTCTCCTTAAATTGTTAATCAGGGATTATTTTCTAAAATACTTTTGAATATACAATATTGAATACGATTTTCCCTTTGTATATTCATGTTAAGGGATGTGTATTCAAAAAGTCAAGTTTTTGAAACAGCCTATATTTCGAAATTATTCATCAATGTATAATATAATAATTTTTGTATATATACATTGGAGGATTTTAAATCATGATTTTAACAAAGGTAAAAAATGAGATTGGTGCAACAGCCATAGAATATGGGCTTCTAGCCTCTTTGATTGGTGTTTTGGCTGTTAGTGGCATGTCCGCAGTTGGCGTGAATTTATCAAACACCTATTGCACAATATCCAAACATCTTGGTGGGTCTGGTGAATGTTCTGGTGGTAGTTCAAAAGAGACAGGTGGAAGTGGAAGTTCTACTGGTTCAGGAAATAGTAATACTGGAAATGGAGGGAATGGTTCAGAAACTTCCATTGCAACAGAAGATGACATGGATAATTTGAAAAAATCTTTGGTGGATGATTTCGATGATAGTTATTTAGATAGAAGTTTGGGAGGAAATAGTAATTCCGATATATGGTCATTTATTAATCCAAAAAATGCCTTATCCTTAATGAATGATTACAATGAGAAAAATCCAAATGATCAAATTACACATGTATTTGGTCTTTATGATAAATCAACTAATCAACCTATAACGTCTTGGCAAAAAGCTTCTGAAGGTATTGAAAACCAGATCAACGGGAAAAATGCTATTGAAACGGGAAATTATCATTCTTCTTCAATAGAAGTCACAACACAAAGTGGTCATGTATATAATATCAATAGTGAGGATAACACAATGACAAAACAACTAATGAAAGGTTCATAATAAAAAACCACCAAACCGCTTTTAGGAGGGGGTTTGGTGGTCACTTATGTCGCTACAACATAAAATTATTATTTAACAACAAAATGATAATGTCAAGAAAATAAATTATAAAAAGTTCGATTTTATTGCATATTAGCAAATACATTTATTATTATATAGTTAAGGCATCATAAGTATGTGATGTTCAATATTAATATTTGGAG
This sequence comes from Gluconacetobacter sp., assembly GCF_047721585.1. Lineage (NCBI taxonomy): Bacteria > Pseudomonadati > Pseudomonadota > Alphaproteobacteria > Acetobacterales > Acetobacteraceae > Gluconacetobacter > Gluconacetobacter sp. Next base: position 19,521 of record NZ_JBDNXE010000060.1, on the reverse strand, counting down.
GATTTTTTCATATGAAAACTTTAATTAAATCACGCAAAAATGAAGTCGGGGCAACCGCTATCGAATATGGTCTGATTGCTGCCTTGATTTCTGTAGCAATTATTGCTGCTGTCTCTACAGTCGGGACAAACTTAAAAGATGTGTTCACTAATGTTGGCACGACATTGGCTGAAGCTTCATCTGCTGGTTAATCCACAGAATCAATCACAGGGCTTTAACGGGGAACCTTTCGAGGTTCCTTTTTTTATGGGTTTCACATCACATCTTCAAAGTGTTTCCATGGTTTGCAACGTCTGAATTAGTCTGTTTCATCCATGTCATGGCTTCATTGGTCTGTTGGAGAATTTTCGCATTTTCCGCATCCATTTTCCTGTTCTTCCAGTTTGTTAATTTGTCTTCCAGATAATCTACATTTTTGGAAATCATTCGTGTCAAAAAGTCTTTTCCATGCAGGTTCAGGAAAGACTCAAACGTGACAGGAATCCTGTCCTGTTTCTCATGAAGCTTTTTATAATTTTCATAGGATTTTGTGTATAAAAGATAGCTCTGGAACAGCACTTCGTCCTGCTGGTCATCGCTCATCATGTTCCATGTCGTATCACTGATAGGAGCAGGAAGCCCAAAATTAATGGCAACAGGATAAGGCTTGTTCCTGATGGTCACAGAGCCACCAAAAAACAGGCTTAGAAATAGTTCCACCAGCAAAAGCAGGATGTTGCTGTCAATGCTGTTGTTCCATTGGTCAAGCCAGTATCGCTGGTCTTTAAGGTTCTGATAGGCCCTGCGATAAAAATACCAGTCTTCCTGTTTTGCCTCTTTCAATCTGGCTTTGATATCCCTGATATAATCCGGGGTAATAAGAACAATATGGGATAGACTGGCAACGTGGATGACACTTCTGTTCAGCTTTCCAGTGCTGATAGTCTTTGCAAAATTTTCCCCTGTGATGACAGGATTTGAACCTGTTGCTGTGCGATGGTTTCGAGTAACTGCTGTATCTGGTCGATGGGTGAGGGTCTGTCTCCTGCCTGGTTGCTCATCAGGTCGAGAATGTCCTGTGTGTTCCTGTTCGCTCCATAGGCTTCCTGGTAGGTCTGCTGGTATAAAGAAATTCTCTTGTCCTGTTCCGAGTTCTGGAAGTGTTCTGTCATTCATTTTTCCTTTCTTCTGAATGTCTGCATACAATGGGAGGTCATACCCCCTGACGTAGTCCACAGCCTGTTTTGCTGTGATTTTCAGAGGTTTCCCCTCTGCTTTGGAGGCCATGTTGACCAGCCTGTTCAGCGCATGAACATTGCCCGTCTGGTCTATGACAACCGGCCCCTTATCCCCCATAGCCAGATAACAGCCATGAGCCTTTAACTGCTCCTTGAGAACATCCGGGTTATAGCCCTTCCAGCCTTTGAGAGTGATTAAAGCCAATCCAGCTTTATCAACATGGGTGCGTTCCTGTTGGGCACGTTCCTGGGGCTTCAGTTTCCCTCTGGTGCGTGTTCCTTCCTGTCCTGCATCCCTGAGTAATTGGGCTTCTGCTTTTTTGCCCTCTGCATCCAGAGCCTTGATAACCGCATCATTATGCCTGCCGGACAGGATAGGTTCTCCTGTGCGTATTTCTGCCAGTCGATTCAGCTTCTCACGTCTGATGAAATCGTTATCCATTCGGATACAGGAGCCAGATGGAAGCAGAAGGGAATAAACCCTGTGCTTATGTTCCCTGCCATGTTTGACATGCACAACTTCAGTGAAGGGCTGTTTCTGGAGAGAAAATTCTTTTTCGTAATCCTGCCAGAAATCAGCCCATTGGTCTGATGTCCAGCCTTGTGCGGGGTCTGCATGAACATGGTGGAGAGGTTTGGAATGGCTGGCATAACGGCCAATACTGGTCAGTTCCTTAATCTGGTCTTTGGTGCCCGTTTCAATCAACCCACGTGATGCACCAACCATGACAGCATCATTCTGACGCTTGTAGTCCAGAAGGTGACGCCATAACCCTGAGCCACCCTTGCCACGCGTAGCCCCGCTAATCATTATTTTCCTTCAAGCTTCTTGCGGAGCCTGTCCAAATTACGCACAGCATCACGCACATCAGGGATAAGGGTCTCTGCTTCAGCATGAGCCATGGCATGACCCTCCTGACGTGTCCTGATGGCATATTGAACCAATGCTCCACACAGTTCAGCCGTGCTTTCCCTGAGCCTGTAGAGTTCCTTGATGTATTCCGGCTTGGGAGGAGCAAAGGCTTTAACGCTCTGCTTTGGAGGCAATGGGTAGGATAATGTGTCAGCCATGGTGCGACGAACAAGACTGTTTGCAGTCACATCCTGCTGTCTGGCCTGTTCTGTTATCCTATCATACAGGTCATCATCCAGACGGACTAAAAGGGAATGGTTCAGTTTTCTTTTTTCACTCATGAAATGGGTCTCCTGCTTAAATGGGGGTCAACGGGGGAAAAGTATTTTCCCCCTTGCCAGATTACCGAGTGTAGCAACGCGGATACTCGGTATGCCTGGCTATAATCAAAAGATAACAAAAGGGATGGCAAACAAGATGAGAAAAAAGACAATAAGAAGAAAAGGTATTTTACAGGTAAAATACAGGTGCTTTACATAAAATGTGTTACCAATGCGAACACGAAAGCATAATTTTGTGTTGATGTAATTTTACAAAAATAGGGGAATAGTCAACATAAAACCCTGTTGACTATGAAGGGGAAAACATAAGGAATGGTCAAGCGGGAACGCTGTTGACTGTTTCCTGATTTTTCTGTTGGCGTGACTTCCTGCGAACAACCTTACTGACAGCATCCTTGAACGCATAGGCATGGTTTTTGAGTTCTGCGAGGTCTTCAGGATTGTCCTGGATAACATCCAGTAAGGTGCCAAGGTCCTGGAAGATGGAAGGAAGGGTTGTAATCTGTCTTCTGACACGTTCCCTGTTTACGGCTTCACTGGTGACACGCCACCATTCCAGAACCTCTGCTTTTTCCTGCGCGGTGCATTTATCCAGAATGGCACTTGAAACCATGGAATAACGGCAGGGGAAAGAGCCAAGGGTTTCCTTGATGGCTCGCTTCTTTTCAGGGTTGTATGTCCAACGACTGATTTCCCATTTGGGTGTGCCTTTATTGTCTAATAATCGAAATTGCATATTAAAATCTCCTTATAAAATGGCTGAAAACTCCTTGTGAATTTTTTCTGTTTTAATGGTTGGGGGTAAGAAAATCAGCGTTTCTTTTTTGTGATTTCCACGACAACAGGGGCTTTCCTGTGTGGAGCCTTTGGGAGTGTCAAAGTCCTGCGTTCCGGTTTCTGAGCATCAGTCTGCTGTGTTTTCTGCTCCTGAGCCTTGGCTTTCTCTTTTCTTCGCTTTTTGTTTTCCATGGACTGAGCAGAAAAAATGCCACCATCAGGGAAAATATTGAACAGCCATTGCTTGTCCGTGCCATCCAGATTGGCTTTGTAAAAAGTCAGTTTGTCATTGCCTACATAGCAATACATCTGCTTCCCATCATCCAACGTGACGCAAAAGGTCTTGTCAGACTTGCCTCCCTCTGGTGTTGCTTCAAAAAACGCATTGCCTTCATTCAGCACCTTTCGTTCCTGAAAATTGAGCAGACCAAATGATGTAAATAATGCTTTTTTGGCTTTTGCCATAATAGTCCTCCTTTAAATTATGTTGCTGTATTTTTAAATATTAACATAATATTAAACATAAATGCAAGTATAATATTAATCTATATTTATAAATATCGTATTTTATTATTAATGTTGAATGGTTGTTATGTTTTTTATGGAATGGTCAACAGGATTTTGTGTTGACTATGAAAGGAAAAAACAGTGTGTCATTCAACATAAAATACTGTTGATGAATGGGGAGAAAAAGGAAAAACATCCCAAAAACCAGAGAAAGCCACGGTTCTGGTATAATCTCGGTATATCCATCACGCGGGATAGTATGAAAAACATGGAATAAGACACATGGAACAATAAAACACCTTCAGGGGGTAGGATTATATGCCTGAAGGGTCAAACGGTCATAACGTGGCAATTCTGCGCGTTTACCACTGAATGTGCGATTATATGTAGGGACAGACCAGTATCACAAAAAAGCCAAATCGATACTTTGGTCAAAAAATCAAAAAAATCCCCCCAGACCCCCCTGTCCTATGGGACCTAAGATTAAACCTACTTACCTACCGGAAGAGGGCTTCACTTCGTTCATTGCCCTTTTTTATTCTTTTCAAGCGTGAGACAGTTTCTTTTGTAGCTTTTCCTTTTTATCGCTACACTCTGTTCCGCTATTAGTTTTTTTGGTTTCTGAGCAAAACGCTTTAATCCACTGCTTTCTAGGATGTGCGTTTTGCTGGTTGTAAGGTTTCTATGTATAAAAATTATTGGAAACCCGCAAAGCGATTAATCACAGGGCTACGCAGATTATATGTAGGGACACACCTGTCTCATTAATAACTGATATTACGCATCAGTCATATAGGACACTAATTTTATGTAATTTTGTAAGGCTGATGGTTTATTTATTCGTATTTCTCTTATGTATGGTTGAAATTTATTATAATAGTAGAGTAAATTACCTCGCAAAGAACTCTTTACAAAATCATAATTAATTTCCCCAGAGAAGACACAGATCGCAATAAATTCAAAATAGTTCAAAATATATTTAACAGATTGAACAGATTCTCTATCTTTTTCATCAGGCGATGCTTGAGCCGTTTCGATGCAACTCATCGTAATAATTGGATGTGCTTCGTTTCCAAATTTTTGATTTATTTTCGCAAGATGTTTTGAAAACTCAGCATTTGAAAATCGAGTGCCAATAAGATTAATAGTATGTTGTATTTGGGAGTTTCGATGCGAAACGTTAGATGAAATTAGCCAGCCAATAGCGGCCATGATGCCAGCGATGATGGCAGCAGCGACAGTAATGAAAGGGGTGCAGTCTGTAAGAGAGCAAGACGTTTGTAATTTCTCTACAATAAAAAAACAGTCAACTCCAAAAAATATCACTAATAAAAAAATAGTAATATAGCTAAAATATGAAATTTTTCTACTGGCCACTTTTATTTTTTCTTTTTCGCGGCAATTAAAATTATTGAGAATCCTGCTACCATCGTCAAGAATTTTATTTGATACGTACTTATAATTAAAATATTCTGTATCATTTAGGTTATATCTTGTTTTTATGTCCAATTTCCCCGATATGAATTCGGATAAAATTTTCTTTCTATCTTCCATGTTAAATCTAGACATATTTCCTCACAAATAAAGAGGGTAGATGCAACGATCCACCCTCCCTTATACTCAGGCGTACTTAACGTAAAAATTAACACTTAAGCCTTGTGTTAACCTCCAGGGATATCCTCATGATACGTCATCATAGTGCTCTCCATCTTGAAGTTTTGAGTATTTCTACGCTACTTAGTTCGTTTTCCTGTGGAACTGAGAACAATTCCAAAAACTTAGGACTGTTAGTGTGTGGAATTAACACTTAAGCCTTATGTTAACCTCCTGGGATATCTTCATGACACATCATCATACTGTTCTCCATCTTGCAGTTTCGGATATTTCTACATAAGGTTAGTTTTATCTTATTTGTGAAACATATAGAAAAGTAATTGTTTCACATTATTATTATACTGGAAATGACAAATTTGTCAAATTTCAAAATGTCAATTTTGTGTTTACACATTTGTGACGAATTTATTTTTGGGAGAAATTGCGATAGTAAGTTGCGCGAGAGACACCTAATGTAACCCATGGTTTAGTGCGATATAAATTGTTTTTTCCTAACCATTCCATACGCTCCATAACACCTGCCTCTCTGCGTTTGTGCATGGTGTTTTCCCTGTCTCTCCTGCGTTTCTCGTCCTTGTCGATTAACACCTTGAGATTGAAATTTTGCATGTCATCAGAGGTAATGCCAAGCCTGTCGATAATGGTCTGTGTTTTGTAGCGATAAGCCCCTTTACGATGAATCCCGGCCTCCTCGTTCCTTTTGCGTTCTTCTTCCGTCATATTGGCAACCTGCTTCGCTTTCTTGAGCAGAGAGGAAGAATGAGCCAGCAGGTTCCTTTTGTCATTCACATAGGATGCTGGAAGGATAAGACCAGCCCATGTTTTGATTTCCGGCCATAGCTGTTGGGATGGGATGATGTTGCCAAGCATGGAAGCCCCGATATGGGCATACATGTCAGGGCCAGCCACATGCCCGGATTCCTCACAATAGGGAATGACACCCCCATATTTTTTGTCAGCAATGGTCCTGATGTCCTCAACAACACGCCAGCACCAGTCAAACCTGTTGAATGCCTTGCGGTTGCCAGCTTTGAGCCTTTCCCTGGCTTTCTCACGTGCCAGATGGATGACCTGTCCCTTGGCTTCATAGCGTTCTTTCTGGGCTTCCCTCCATTCGCGTATCTGCTCCAGGGAATAGGGCAGAACCTCGTCTGCAAAATCATCAAAGACATAGGTGATGGCGTGACCATCCCTGTCAGTCTGATGCAATAGTTCCACTGGCTGGTTGTTCTTGCTGTTTAGGGTTCCCACAACACGCAGGATTCTGGATACGTCCACACAGGCCGGGTCTGCCCCAAGAGGGGCAAACAGGGACACAAGCTGTTTGTTGAGGGCTACAGCACGTCCTACAGCTTCTCTGGGGATAGGTGAGGTCCAATACCATTTGAGATAGATGCCACGCCCTGATGAGATAATGGCAGAAGGAACAGGGATGAGATTGTCATCACAATAGGAGAGGATGCTTTGCACCTTCTGCTGTCTGGTCATCCAGTCGGGAAAGAACTCTGTTTTGTAGCAGTCGATATCCACATAGGCATGGGTCATGGTTTCTATGAACAGGGCACGTCTGCATGGTCTGGAAAAGAAGCCCTGAGCCATGTAGGTATCTCTGTCATTGGCAATATGGGACAGGACAAACTCAAGCTGATCCAGCCTGTAGGCTTTCTGGGTCATATGCCCATTATTGATACGATTGAGAGTAAAAAAGGCTTGCCCGTTATAGGGTAATATTCTGTCTTCACTTGGATCTGTATAAATGTCTTTCTTTAAAATTGCGCCCATAAAATTTTTCTCCTTAAATATGATGGAGAAAAATTACCAAAAACAACATTTTTTACTTGACTAATTCATTTAAATATTACATAATCAACTTAATAAAACGTAGTAAGTGTTTTTGGGGGTCTTCCTCCATCGTGGTTATGAAAGTCAGATGTTATTGCATCTGGCTTTTTTTATTAAAGCATATTTATTTAAAAAACTCAAATAAAATTTTTTATTATTGATTTTTACATGCTATATAGACTTTTTATACATTCGAATATGAGGCTAACCTACAGAAGTAAAATTTCACAAAAATAGATTATTCGATATAATATTATCCCAGAAAATTATGGATACTATAAGATGAAATATGCTCTGATCCTTAACATCTTGTTTTTATTGATATTTTCCCTGAATGAGAAAGCATTTTCAGAAGGCATCTCGGTGCAGGCACTTACATCTGATGGCCCTTGGGTTGTATATCAGAGTTATAATGATGTCCTTCTTGATAACCGCATTACAGATGTAAACTGCAATATTCAAAAGACCACTGATAAGCAGACTATCAATATTTCAACATCTCCGACTAGGGCAATTTCTCATGCATGGCTTTTGACTTTGAGAGAAGATGAAATGGAAGATAGGACTGGTGAGATATTATCTGTACATATTAAAACAGGGGTAGATGACGTTGATAAAATATTAGAAAAACAACCTTTTTCTGCCATACAAAGACTCCATATTTTACGAATAACTCTTACTGACGACTTGATATCAAAAGTGGTTTCTGGGTTAAGAAAATCCGGAAAAATATTATTAGAAACTGATAGAGAGACGTTTTCTGTTAATGGAGAAGGATTTCTAACGGATATAAATCGTTATGAATTTGCTTATTGTCTGGCACAAGATATTTCAAAAAAACCTCAATGGTATTCCATAACCCCTCCCGGTTTAAATTAATTATAAATGAAATTTAATCTACAAAATTGAAATCAATGATGAGTCAGAATACAGGTTACTTACATCTCTTTCTTAGTTAGTTCCTTCTAAAGGAATATATCTTTTACAATCGGATTACCTAAGTTTAACTGGCTGTTGAACCATTACGTGGAACAGCCAGTCTTTCTTGCCTGTGTTCCTGTCATACTGGTTGGACAGGGCTATTTAACAGGGAAGGAACATATGGAAGACACTACGAAAACATGGGGTATCAGGGGGATTTCTGCTGATGTCCGGCAAGCTGTCATTACACAGAGCCAGAAGCAGGGCATGAAAGCCGGAGAATGGCTGACACTGGCTATTCTGGAAAAAATCAGACAGGACAGAAATGCAGGCAAAGCCTTGGTCGCTACCAATGGAAAACCTGCTGTCAGTGCAGAGGATGCCTCTGCTGTTCTGGCTTTGCTAGAACGTCTTCAGGGAATGGGAATTGAACCTCCTGACAGAATGAAGAAGCAGGCAACCATGCTGGTCAGGAAGTGCATAACATCAGCCAAGAGAGGTAACGTCTGACAAAAAATTTTCGGACGTGATTAGATGGTTTCCTGTCCCATTGGTTCATCATCCATGAGCAATTCATGCTTATGCTGTTCAGGGTCAAAACGAGCCAGAAGGTCATTAAGTGTCGAGGTGGTTGATTCGGAAGGAACCTGACATCCCTCAGTGTTATTACGCTTTGTCATTCTGTTACCATACGTCATAGGTCGCTTTTTAGATACAAAATTACACATACGCAGGATTATGCACCTATGCAAAATTTTTAAGTCTTAAGCTTTGCCAGTTAAAAATACCTGTGCTACATATGTGTAACACAGTGACTAAAAAACAAGATTTTGTGATTTTTTGTTTATAAAAATCAATATGTTGTAGGTTTTGGTAAAAAAGCTCCCGTACGGGATACCAATTTTTCCAATGACTTAGCGTTGTGGTCGCGGAATGATTGACTGCTTTTGGGCCCACCTCGGGCCCATCGCCAAAAAAGACGATAAGCACATGGTCCCAATGGGCCCATGAATAGGCTATGCTGGGCCCAAGCGAGGCTCACCATGAAAGACCAAATCTCTTCTGCTAAAATTGACCCCGCAACGGGTCGCCCCCTCCCCGCAGGCGTGGAGTATCGCGGCAAGGGCCAGTATCGGGCCCGCAAGCGCATCACGGGCGGCGAGCGGATCCATCAAACCTTCTCCACGGCCAAACTCGCCCGCCGCTGGCTGGACACGACGTCCGCTAAACTGGAACTCGGACAGTTTGAAGACACGCGACCACTAGAACGCCAGACCGTCCATGAACTGGTCGACCGTTATGTGCGCGAAGAGATGCAGACCCGGGAGAATGATCGCAAAGGTCACATCCCCGCTATTCTTCAGGACGAGATCGCGCAGCTTGCATTGGTCGATCTGACCTCCACAGCAGTCCGTGGGTTCCGGGATCGGCTGGCTGAGAAATACAGCGCTGCGACGGTGGTCAAACGCCTCAACCTGCTCGCTGCGATCTGCCAGCATGCGATCGCAGAGTGGAACCTGCCTTTCTCAAAAAACCCGGCTGCCGCAACGGCGGTCAAGCGACCCACTGGCGCAGACAAGAAACGCAACCGTCGTCTCATTGGTGATGAATACGACCGCCTTCTGGAAGCCATGGCACTGTCCCCTTGGTCGGACGATGCCATATTCGTCCAATTCGCCATTGAACAAGGCACCCGACGGGAGGAAGCCCTGACACTCCGTTGGCGTGACATTGACTTTGATCGTTATGCCTTGTCCTTGGGAAAAATGAAGACCATGCATCGTGCTATGGAGCGTGGCCCGGAAATCCGTCCTCTGACACCCGGAGCCGCCCGCCTGCTTCGGTCCCTTCAGGCACAACGCAAATCCGCCCGGCCCGGAGATCTCGTCTTTGATATTGGTAGCAAAGATGCTTTTTCGGTCCGGTTCGGACGTATGACGAAGAAAGCTGGCCTTCGGGACCTCACCTTCCATGACCTTCGGCATGAGGCGACAAGCCGCCTCGCACGGATTTACACCAACCCACTCGAACTTCGTCGCGTGACAGGTCACAAAGATATCAAGTCCCTGGACAGGTACTACCAGCCTCACACGGAAGATCTGGCCGCCAAAGCAATCGCGTATGAGAAACGCAACTTTGCCGACAAGGACTAGCGTTTCCGTCAGGCTGTCAGAAATGACAGCCTGATCAGAGCCATAAGAAGGAGTGCTGCTATCACAAGCCAGAAACTAAAATCCGGACCAAAGACCAGACTCTCCCCGCGACCCCGACGCTTTTTCCGGATCTGCTTTCTCTCTGTTTCCAGAATCTTCCGCTCAATAAAATCATCAAGCGCCGCCACCGGAAAACACCGCACGCGACCGATTTTCACAGACTGGATTCCCAGCTCTTCATGCTGGTTCCGTAGCGTCCCTTCTGCAAGACCAATGTATGCCGCTGCGTCAGAGTAACGCAGCAGGCCACGAAACTCTCTTTCAGGAACTATACTTTTACCTGAAGACATAGCACATTCCGTCCTGTTTTGAGGATATGGTCAGAGATATGCGCTGGCAGAACGCACTTCCCAGATTCCATTTATCCACTCTTGTATTGAACATTCCCTCAGCCTCCTCGATGAGAAACTGGCCTCAACCGATGGCTGGAGCCTGAACATCGAATCAACCACCACTTCCACTGGTCTGTTCAGGGTATGAGACCTTCCTGAAACAGCAAGACGGTTTTTTCGCAATTTCTGACACCGTTTGGCTCCACTCCGGATACCAAAACGGATGTCGTGCGCTACCATTCCTGGCGCGGGAGTTCCGCTTCCGGTCACCCCACGCCTCAGACATCGGTCCTTGTCCTTAGAGCGACATCTCTCTGTCACGCCCGTCGTCAGCGATCCGGTCCACCAGAGACTGGCAGAGTGCCTTCAGGTCTTCCGGACGCGCCAGAAGGTCGAGAAAGATGCAGACTGGGGTGATGCCAACACGGCGATAGAAGGCTTCACGCCGCTCGAAGCGCTCCAATCCCCGCAACTCGTGGTCGTTCCGGGTAATGCGGTTGGGTCCACAAGAACCAATGACCTCGATAAAGCAGGCAGCACTTCGCCTGCGCAGTGTCAGGTCCGCCTTCTCCGCCCCGAGGTCAGCCATAATCGGCTGATGGAGATCGATTTCCATACGACCACATGCTGCGCAGACGGGCCGCCATATTGATCCGCACCGACTTCACCGCGTCCTGCCTTTCCTGCTCTTCCGGTTCCACGACTGGCCATGAAACGGCTTCGAACAAAGGCAGCATGTCCCGGTCGATGAACTTACAGCCCTCGCCGCAGTAATAAACAGTCCGAATCAGACCTGAAAGCACCAGCAATTCCTGCATCTCAGGGCTGTGGATAAGTCTGCTTTTTGGGGGGAAACTTCGCGCACTGCCGTTGGGAAGAAAAAAGAGGGGGGTAAAAAACCGTCACTTTTTTTTCCGGATTTGGTACATGAAATACAGGGCAAGTGCCTTTTTTTGCCCCCGCGTGGTTGGAGGGGGGTGTGGCGTGTTACGGTGTCGCATCGAAAAGGGAGCCAAATTTATTCGGCGATAGAGGAAAGAAGAAAAGAGAAAAAGCGTAGCGATTTCATATGCATCCAAAGGGTGCGTATGAAATTGCGGTAGCGTGCCCTCCAAACCGGGAAAATGGGGCGTAGGGAAGATGAAAGGGGGGTATCGGGCGTCTCTTGGGAAAATTCTGCCGGCAAGAAGGTGAATCTGGGGAAGTGTAAAGGCATATATGGACGGAGAGGCTGTTTTTTTGAGGCTATGATGGTGTGCGGGAGTTTTCGGTGGTGGATGTGCGGAGCGTCCGTTGCGTCTTGTTGTAGCCCTGTATAGGGGACGACAGAGTCATGTAGATTGCCTTAGGGTGCGATCTGGCGCATTTTAGGGTGTCTGGGCTGGTGTGTTATTATTACCGCAGTATGGCCGTGTGTTTTGTACCACAAAAAACCGAACACTGTTGTAAAAAAGGGTACTTTTGGGATTAAATCCCAAAAGGCGGTTTTCAGTATTGAGGAATATCAATAACTTAGAGTTTCGAGGCCGGAATAAATATGACTAAAAACACAGCCTATTTTGAGTGTTTTTCCTACGTTGATAAGTCTGTGGATATTTTGAGAATAACTTTGTAGTCCGCCGATCAATACACAGGCTTTCATGGGCCGCCTGCTCAGATTGGCGATGGCATTGTCGAGGCTATGGAAAGGCATGGCGCGCTGCCGTGAAGGGCGTTTGCTGCCCAAGGAGGACAACATATCCGATTATGCAGTCACCGTCACACGATGTTCGGTTTGACTATATCTACTTTATGACAGAGACTATTTTTGCGGATGGGATCGCGATAAAGGCCTGACGAATGAAGGAGATGGTGGAACAAACTGGCAATTTTGCCTTTCTGGCAAAAGACGCGCCAGAACTGGCCAAACTGGGTCGGCTCGCCGAACATTTCTTTCTTCTCGATCCGTCAACATCTCTCATCAAAACGAGACAGTTCGCTGAACTGACGGCCAAAGACATCGCCGCCAGGCATGGTGAACTACCCGACACGCGCGCTACCTTTGACGATGTCCTTCGAGTCCTTCAAAGGCGCGGATTACTGCAACGTCAGATTGCCGACCTGTTTTTTCATATTAAGCGTGTCGGCAATACAGCGGTCCATGAAAACGCAGGCACACGTTCTGAAGCGCTTGAAGCGCTTAAAATGGCCCGGCTGATCGGCATCTGGTTCCATCAGGTTTACAATCAGGCCCCCAATTTCCACGCCGGACCGTTCGTCCCGCCCCAGTCGCCGGAAGACGCGACACCGGCTCTGCGTGAGGAAATCGAAGCACTTCGCAAAGCTGTCTCCGAAAGTGCGGATGCCGAGGCCAAAGCCCGAATGGCCGCGCAGGAAGCCATCGCTGCACAGACAACCCTCCGGGAACGCGCAGCCAAGGAAGCTGAAGACCGCGCATTCTGGGAAAACTATGCCGCCGAGGCGGACCGGGAACGTCAAACAGCCGAACGCACTCTGGCGCAGGTGCAGGCTCAGGCCGTCGCCTCGCCTGTGGCAGAACTTTCAGATCTGGCACAGATGGCCGATCAGAAAGCGCAGGAACTGGAGATCGACGAGGCAACTACGCGCGTGCTGATTGATGCGCAGCTTCGTGCCGCAGGCTGGGAAGTGGATAGCAAGACGCTCCGTCATGCCAAAGGCACGCGCCCGGAGGCCGGACAGGCGATTGCCATCGCGGAATGGCCGACCGAAAGCGGTCGCGTCGATTATGCGCTTTTTATTGACGGTCAGGCTGTCGGCGTCATCGAAGCCAAACGCACGATCAAGAACGTTGCAGAACGCCTCGGACAGTCCAGACGATATGGTCGGGATATTACCCTCACTCCCGAACAAAAACTGACTTTCACGCCATCAGACGATGCCACAGCATTTCGCGTTCCGTTCATATTCGCGACCAATGGCCGCCCCTATTTCAAAAAACTGGAAACCCTCTCGGGTATCTGGTTTTGGGACGCCCGTACCGGGGAACCCCAACGTGCCTTGATGGACTGGTTTTCCCCGCGTGATCTGACCGCAAAACTGGAGCAGAAGTTCAGCCCTGCTGATCTGGTAGATGCCGACCGCCAGTTAGGTGTTACAGGCCTGCGTGACTATCAGATTAAAGCAATTCATGCCGTCGAGGCAGCGATAGCCAACGGTCAGCGCCGTCTCCTCATCGCCATGGCGACCGGAACAGGCAAAACCCGCCTCGCGATTGCGCTGATGTACGAACTTCTCCGCGCCCAGCGGTTCCGGCGTATTCTCTTTCTGGTCGACCGGAAAGCCCTTGGAATTCAGGCGCTGGATTCCATGAGCAACACTGAAACCGCCAGCCTGCTCAAATTCGACAAGATCTTTCCGATTGCCGGCATGGAGAAGGCCATTCCCGACCTTGAGGACCGTGTGCAGGTTTCCACCGTGCAGGCCATGATCCGCCGTCTCTTTGATAACCCCGATGGCCAGCATCCTACACCTGGCAGCTATGATCTCATCATCGTTGATGAAGCGCATCGTGGCTATGTGCTGGATGCCGAACTGCGAGAAGACGATCTTGGTTTCCGCAATCTGGACGATTACCTGTCCGCCTATCGCCGCGTAATTGATTACTTCGATGCCACCCAGATTGCCCTGACAGCAACACCGGCCCTCCATACAAGAGAGATTTTCGGCCCCCCGGTCTTTCACTATAGTTATCGGCAGGCCGTCATCGCAGGGCATCTTATCGACCATCGGCCACCGCGTCGTATCACGACAGCCCTCAGCCAGACGGGTATCCATTTTGACGCGGGCGAGGAAGTTGCCGTCGTGGACTCCCGGACTAATCAGGTCGATCTCTTCGATCTTGAAGACGAGGTCGATTTCGAGGTCGCCGAGTTTAACAAGAAGGTCCATACCGAACCCTTCAACCGTGCGGTCGCCACAGCCATCGCCCTAGAATGCCCGCCGGATAAGCCCGGCAAGACGCTGATTTTCGCGGCCCGCGATACGCACGCCGATATTCTGGTCAATGCTCTCCGCGCCGCGCTGGCGGAAGAATATGGCCCCCAGCCGCATGATATGGTTGAGAAGATCACCGGCGAGGTGGACCGTCCGAACGAACGCATCAAGATCTTCCGCAGTGACCCACGTCCGAAATACGTCGTCACAGTCGACCTGCTCACTACGGGGATCGACATCCCCTCCATCGTCAATCTCGTCTTTGTACGGCGCGTCAACAGCCGTATTCTGTATGACCAGATGATCGGACGCGCCACACGCCGATGCGATGAGATTGGCAAGGAATATTTCCGTATTTTCGACGCGGTCGATATTTACGCTAACCTGCAATCCGTCACGGACATGAAGCCCGTGGTGGTCAATCCTTCCCTCAGCTTCGCAACCCTGCTGGGCGACCTGAACCGCGCCACCACGGATGAAGACCGCGCCTGGGTCCGCGATCAGATTGTCGTCAAACTGCGCCAGCGCGTCCGTCACATCGCCCCCGAATATGCGGCACCGCTTGAAGCCGTGCTCGGCCCCCTGACCGATCTGCCTGATCAGTTGCGTGACGCACCCCCCTCGGCAATGGCAGACCTGTTTGCCCAGCACCCATCGCTTGTGACCCTGCTCGACCATGCGGGAAGCCGCCCGCGCCCGAACGGTATCTATATCTCGGAACACGAAGACGAGCTTGTCTCCATCACCGACACATTCGGCAAGCAGGCCAGTCCAGCCGATTACATCGAAAGCTTCGAGACCTATATCCGCGCCAACATGAACGCGCTGCCCGCGCTGATCGCGGCAACGCAAAAGCCGCGCGACCTCACACGGCAGGACCTCAAGGATCTCGCGACCGCACTGGATGAAAACGGCTTTTCCGAAGCCAGTCTTCGCCGCGCTTACGGCACCGCACGCAATGCCGACATTGCCGCCCACATTCTGGGCTTCGTACGCCAGGCCGCTCTGGGCGACCCATTGGTGCCTTATGCTACCCGCGTGGAAAATGGTGTGCAGAAAATTCTGGCGTCCCGAAACTGGACGCCGAAACAGACCCAATGGCTGAACCGTATCGGTCGTGCCCTGAAAGACCAGCCCGTGGGCGATCCCGCTCTTTTGTCCGATCCGCTGTTTGCACAGCAGGGCGGCTTTGACGTGATCAACCAGACCTTTGATTCTGGCCTTGGTGATGTATTGAAGGATCTCAATGCTGCCATCTGGTCCGACGGATCAGAGGGAGGCCGAGCCGCGTAACAGGAAGTATCTGACGTATGAATCCCGCTGCCGATCTAGTGAACAAACTCTGGCGCCTCTGCGCCCTGCTCCGCAAAGATGGCGTCACCTACCAGCAATACGTCACGGAACTCACCTATCTGCTCTTTCTGAAAATGGCGTCCGAGCAGAAAGACGAATCACGCATTCCCCCGCAATACCGCTGGAAAACCCTGAAAACCGCCAACGAAACCGAAGTTCTCAAACTCTATCGGCAAGCCCTGATCGACCTTGGAGACGGGGAAAAGGTTTCTGACCGCGCCATCGTCTCCATTTTCCAGAATGCCGCGACCATCGTGCGCAATCCGGCGAACCTGCGAAAACTTATCAATGCCATCGACGAACTGCACTGGTTCACGGAAGAGCGGGATTCCTTCGGCGATGCCTATGAAGGTCTCCTCCAGCGTATGGCGGAAGAGACCAAACGCGGCGCTGGGCAGTATTTCACGCCTCGCGCCCTGATCGATGTCATGGTCCGTCTGATGCAGCCGGAAGCGGGCGAGATCATCGAAGACCCGGCCTGCGGCACTGGCGGTTTCCTGATTGCCGCCAATTTGCACATGAAGGCGGAGACAGACGATTATTTCACCCTGTCTCCCAAGCAACAGGCATTCCAGATTCAGGATGCTTTACGCAGCATCGAAAACGTCCCCGACACCTACCGCCTGTTACTGATGAACCTCTATCTGCACAGTATCGACCCAAACAATGTCGTGCTCGGCGATACCCTCAGCCCGACAGGGGCACGGCCCCAGTTCAAAAATGTCGATCTGATCCTGACCAACCCGCCTTTCGGCCCTGCCGGTGGTCCGCCGACGCGTGATGATCTGACGATAACCTCTACCGTGTCCTCCTACCAGCTTCCCTTTGTGGAGCACTGCATCCGCGCTCTGAAGCCGGGTGGCCGCGCCGCCGTGATCATACCCGATAACGTGCTCTTTGATGACGGACGGGGTAAGGCGTTGCGCCAGCGCCTGATGAACTGGTGTAACCTGCACACGATTTTGCGTCTGCCCGTCGGCATCTTCTACGCGCAGGGCGTGAAAACCAACGTGCTGTTCTTTACCCGCTCGGAAGACGAAGCGCCGGTCAAGGGCGCCACGAAAGCCGTCTGGATCTACGATGCCCGTTCCGGCGCACCATCCTATGGCAAGACCAATCCATTCCAAACCCGCGATCTTGATGAGTTTGTCAAAGCCTTCGGCTCAGACCGTAATGGACGCGCCAAACGCAAGGATCAGGGCGAGGAAGGCCGCTTCCGTCGCTTCACACGCGAGGAGATCGCGGCAAGAGGCGATAATCTCGATATTACCTGGCTGAAAGACACGACCGATCAGGTCGAAGACGGGCTGGAAACCCCGGAGGATATCGCAGCCGCTATCGAAGGCCATTTGAAAGCCGCGCTGGAGGAGGTCGCGGCGCTGATGGCGGAGCTTGAGGGCGGTGCGGTAGATGCTGACGCGGAGGCAGCGGAGTGATGTTGCCGAAGGGATGGGCGAAAGCAGATTTTGAGGAAATATTTGATTTCAAAGGAGGTTCGCAACCGCCAAAGTCAGATTTTTCTAGTGAGAAAAAACACAATTATGTTCGCTTGCTACAAATTCGAGATTTTGAAAGCGACGAAAAAGCCGTTTATATAAAAGACTTGTCTAAATGGCCCAAATGCTCCGCTGAAGATATTATGATAGGCCGTTATGGAGCAAGTGTTGGGAAAATTCTATCTGGAAAAGCCGGCGCATATAATGTCGCATTAGTGAAAATGATATTCGATTCTAATAAAATAGATAGAAAATGGGTAAAGAAATTTCTTGAGAGCACGCATTTTCAGGAACCATTAAAAGAAATCTCTAGATCGGCTCAAAATGGATTCAATAAAAATGACGTAAAAAAAATTCATGTTCTTCTACCCCCACTTGCCGAACAACGCCGCATCGTCGCCAAACTGAACAGCCTGACCACCCGCATCGCCCGCGCCCGGGCAGAGTTGGAGCGTGTTAGAACACTTTCTTTTAGGGCATGGAAATCGGTAATCAATCAGTCTTTTCAGAAGTTTAAGTGTGACAATGTACCTTTAAAGCAGATAGCTCAAATTACGGGAGGACTTACCAAAAACACCAAGCGTTCTTCTCTTCCATTGCAGGTTCCATATCTCCGTGTTGCAAACGTTTATGCCAATGAACTGCGTTTAAGCGATGTAGCTGAAATAGGATGCTCGGAAAAAGAATACAAAAAAACCAAACTAGAAAGAAACGATCTTTTAATCGTTGAAGGAAATGGGAGTATCGATCAGGTAGGCAGGGCAGCACGATGGAATGGCGAAATTGACGGGTGCACACACCAGAATCATCTAATTAGAATTCGCCCATATGAATCAATGTCATCGGATTTCTTGTTGTTTTTTTTGGAATCCTCTCCGGGGCGGAAATATATCGAGACATCCGCTTCGTCAACATCGGGCCTCCATACTCTGAGCATATCAAAAATTGGCAATTTTTTATGCCCGCTCCCGAGCCGCCTATTACAAGACGCCACCGTGAAATATTTGAATTTATGTCGTGATCGCCTTTCTAAAAAGCGAATAGAAATTGATCGTGCTCTTGCCCTCCTCGACCGCCTCGAAGCCTCCTTGCTCGCCAACGCCTTTCGGGGCGAACTCGTCCCGCAGGACCCGAATGACGAACCCGCCAGCGTCCTGCTCGACCGGATCCGGGCCGAACGTGCAGCGGCTCCCAAACCGAAGCGGAGACGCAAGGCATGACCGGAGAGCCACTGCTCCCGCCAGACAAATATCTTACCATGGGCGGGGATCTGACAAACTGCCTATGGGACAGCGCGGGCGATCTGTTGTTTTACGAAGATATGCCGATTACGGATGCTCTCAAGGCACGCTTGAAAGCATGGGAAACTGGGCAAGTGATTATGAAGACTTTTTGCCTCGGGAAAAGCGTGCGCCTTTCGATCTGGAGGGCTTTACTGCTTCCGGCCTTGATATCGCCCGCGCCCTGAAAACAGAATTGCCGGATTGGAGCATCATTTATTGTGACGAGTTCAAATGGCAGTATCAGAACGAACTTGGGCTCACGCCCGCCGAATGTGAATACGAGGTTTGATCCAGCCCATGGCCGTTCCTGATTACCAGTCTCTCATGTTGCCTGTCCTACGCCTCGCCGCCACGGGCATTCGTCGCGTACCGGAAGTTGCCGAAGTGATTGCGGACGAGTTTGCATTAACACCGGAAGACCGGGCCGCATTACTTCCCAGCGGCACGCAAAAATTGCTCCCGAACCGCGTTCACTGGGCCAGAACCTATCTGATGAAGGCGGGCCTGCTTTCTTCTCCCGCACGCGGGCAGTTCACAATCACCCCGACAGGCAGAGACCTTCTTGCCTCCAACCCCGCCACCATTACACGCGCCATGCTTGCGCAGTATCCATCGTTTGTCAGTTTCGTCGGGAACAAACCGGCTGGGACCGGCGAACAGGCAACCATGTCAGTGACGGCTGCCGCTACCGTGACAGAAAGCCAGACGCCCGAAGAACGTATTGAGTCCGCCCATACGGAACTGATGTCCGAACTCCGCTCGGACTGAATTGCCCCGGGTTTTGTGGAGACGGAACGACCCGAGAGGTAAGAAGGATT
>NZ_JBDNXE010000059.1:0-24245 GCF_047721585.1 Gluconacetobacter sp. | reverse complement strand
ACATTTCGGAAACGTGCACCAGACCTTCGACGCCCGGCTCCAGCTCGACGAACGCGCCGTAGTCAGTGATGTTGGTGACGCGGCCGGAATAGCGGGCACCCGGCGGATACTTGATCGCCACGTTCTCCCACGGATCGGCCTCAAGCTGCTTCATGCCCAGCGAGATGCGCTGCGTATCCGGGTTGAAGCGGATGACCTGCACGCGGACCGGCTGGCCGATCTGCAACGCCTCGGACGGATGGTTGATGCGCTTCCAGGCGATGTCGGTGACATGCAGCAGGCCGTCCACGCCGCCCAGGTCGACGAACGCACCGTAATCGGTGATGTTCTTGACCACGCCGTCGAGGATCATGCCTTCCTTCAGGCCCTGGATCAGTTCGCTGCGCTGCTCGGCGCGCGTTTCTTCCAGCACCGCGCGGCGCGAGACGACGATGTTGCCACGCGCCCGGTCCATCTTCAGGATCTGGAACGGCTGCGGCACGCCCATCAGCGGGGTGACATCGCGCACGGGGCGGATATCGACCTGGCTGCCCGGCAGGAAGGCCATGGCGCCGCCGAGATCGACCGTGAAGCCGCCCTTGACGCGGCCATAGATCGTGCCGTTGACGCGCTGGTTGTTCTCGAACGCCTTTTCCAGGTTCGTCCAGGCTTCCTCGCGACGCGCCTTCTCGCGCGACAGGACGATCGAGCCGTCGCGGTCTTCGTAGCGCTCGACGAACAGTTCGATGACGTCACCCGGCTTCACGTCGGGCGACACGCCCGGCGGGCCGAATTCCTTGAGCGCCACGCGCCCTTCGCTCTTGAGGCCGACATCGACGATGGCGAATTCGTCGGTCAGGCGCACGACGCGGCCGGTAACGACCGAACCGTCGAACGCGGTGTCGCGGCCGAGGGTCTCGTCCAGCAGGGTCGCGAAATCTTCACCGCCGAAATGGTCGGTGGCAGACTGTAAGGTGGCTGAAGCCATGGGGTACCTGTAAATCCCGTCTCCGGCACGGCAGGCGGGCCGGATGTCTTGCGCGCCGCCGGTCACCGGCGGAACGACTTGCCCGGCTTGGTCCACGACCCTTGTCGCGACACGCCTGACGGCCGATGCTTGCACGCACTCCCAGGGCGGGACCGCGCGTGGGAAGCACAGACACCCTCGCACCCCGGCCTGTCAACACAAACCGGCACAGATCGGCCCCGCAAGGCCGAATCCGCCTACACGGTGCCGAGAGCGCCCGCCCGCACCCGCACCAATCGCAGCGCCTCGGCCAGGACCTGTTCCGCCGTCAGGTGATCCGTGTCGATCACCACCGCGTCGGCGGCGGCCTTCAGCGGCGCCACGGCACGGCCGGCATCGGCGGCGTCACGCGCCACCAGTTCCGCCTCCACCCGCGCGATCTGGGCCTCGCGGTCCGGCGCGTCGGGGTCACGCGCCAGTTGCTCCCACCGTCGGCGCGCCCGCGCGGCTGGCGACGCGGTAATGAACAGCTTGACCTGGGCATCGGGGAAAATGACGGTGCCGATATCCCGTCCGTCCAGCACGCCGCCGGCGGCACGGGCGAAATCGCGCTGCACATCCACCAGGATCGCCCGCACCGCCTGCTGGGCGGCGACGAGGCTGGCCGCGCGATCGACCTCCGGCACCCGCAGATCGCCGCGCTTCAGGTCCTCCGGCGTGACCCGCCGCGCCTGCTCGTCGGCCGGCTGGGCCGCCGGGTCCAGCCCCGCATCCAGCATCCGCCGCCCGACCGCGCGATAGAGCAATCCGGTATCCAGATAGGGCAGGCCCAGCGCATCGGCCAGCCGCCGGGCCAACGTGCCCTTGCCGGCCGCCGCCGGGCCGTCGACGGCGATGACCAGCGCGCGGCTCATACCGTCAGCCCCGCGCCGATGCTGTTCATCAGGTCGATGAAGCCGGGGAAGCTGGTATCGATGAAGGCGGTATCGTCCACCTTCACCGGTTCGGCCGCGACCAGCCCCAGCACGGTGGCGCTCATGGCCAGGCGATGATCCATCCGCGTCTCGACCAGCCCGCCGCCGGGCACCGCGCCGCCTGTGCCGGTCACCAGCATGTCGTCCCCCACCACGTCCACGGTGACGCCGTTGCGCTGCAACAGCGCCACGGTCGCCGACAGGCGGTCGCTTTCCTTCACGCGCAGTTCCTCCAGCCCCCGGAAGCGCGACGGGCCGGACGCATGGGCGGCGACCACGGCCAGAATCGGATATTCATCGATCATCGACGGCGCGCGCTCGGCGGGCACGTCCACGCCATGCAGCGGCCCCGCCACCGCCGTCAGGTCGCCCACGGGCTCGCCGCCCTCCACCCGCTCGTTGGACAGGCGCAGGTCGGCGCCCATCTCACGCAGGGTGGTGAACAGGCCGGTGCGCAGCGGGTTCAGCCCGACGCCCCGCACCGTCACCGACGAGCCCGGAACCAGCAGCGCCGCCGCCAGCACGAACGCCGCCGATGACGGATCGCCCGGCACCGCCACATCGCGCGCCACCAGATCGGGCCGGCCGGTGAGGGTAATGACACGCCCGCCCGCCCCCAGCGGCGCGACCGAAACCTCCGCGCCGAAATGGCGCAGCATGTTTTCCGTATGGTCGCGCGTCGCCACCGGTTCCTCGACGCGCGTGGTGCCGGCGGCATTCAGCCCGGCCAGCAGCACGGCGGATTTCACCTGCGCCGAGGCCACCGGCAACCGGTAGGAGAGCGGCGCCGGATCGGCCACGCCCTCGATCGCCAGCGGCAGCCGCCCGCCCGAACGCGACGTGAAGCGCGCGCCGGTGGCCGACAGCGGATCGGTCACCCGCTTCATCGGCCGGCCGCGCAGGCTTCCGTCCCCGGTCATGACCGAGAAAATGCCGTGGCTGGCCAGGATGCCCGACAGCAGCCGCGCCGCCGTGCCCGAATTGCCCATGTCCAGCACGTCGTCCGGCTCCTGCAACGCGCCCAGACCCCGGCCGGTCACCTGCCAGGCGCCCGGCGCCGTACGGGTGATGGTGGCGCCCAGCGCCCGCATGGCGGCGGCGGTGCGCAGTACGTCCTCGCCCTCCAGCAGGCCGGTGATCCCGGTTTCGCCGCGCGCCAGCGCCGCGAACATCAGGGCGCGGTGACTGATCGACTTGTCGCCCGGCACCGCGACGGCCCCGGCAAGAGGGGTCGTCGCCGCATGGACAGTCAGCGGGCGCGAGGCGGGGGCGGTGATGCTTTCCATGGGACCAATCCCTTCCGGATTGTTCGCAACGAAGTCAATTACCGCCATGCATGACGGCACCAAAAAACGCGAAAATGTCATGAATGCAACGATCGCGGTTTGACATACGGCGCACAAGCTGGCATGGGGCTCCGCCCTAAGCAGCCTTCGCCGCGGCTTTCGTCCAACCCATTCCAGGATCGACAGGTTTCAAGCATGGCCCAGCCCAATCTCGGCACCAAGCGCGTCTGTGTCTCCTGCGGCGCCCGTTTCTACGATCTGGGCAAGAGCCCGGCCGTCTGCCCCAAATGCGGCACCGAGCAGCCGGCGGATGTGCCCCGCCTGCGCCGCGCGCCCGTGGATGCCGTCCCCGAGAGCCCGAAAAAGGCCCAGGATGGTGACATCGATACCGCCGTCGATCTGGATACCGACGACGAGGCCGATGACGACGTGATGGAAGACACCTCGGATCTCGACGACGATGACGACGAGATCAGCGCCGACATCGACGTCAGCACCGACTCCGACGAACACGACAACTGATGAGATGCCCCCGCCTCCGGCGGGGGTTTTTCATTCGGTGCGCCAGCGCTCGATCTCGACACCCACGGCGTCGAGATCGTCGAAGATGTCGGGCTTTTCCACCCGTACCCGCACCACCTGCACCCGCTCGTCGGCCAGCACGCCGATGGCAATGCGCTCGGCCAGCGTCTCGACCAGCCGCACATGGCCCTCGGCGATGATCCGCCGCACCATCAGCACGATCCGCTCATACGATACGGTACGGCTCAGATCGTCGCGCCCCACCGTCAGCCCCGGCTCGTCCGGCACGCCGAACGAGATATTGATGCGGACGCGCTGGGTCACGCCCTGCTCGTGAGGGTAGATCCCGATATTGGCCTGAAGCACCATATCCTTCAGGAACACGCGACGCAGCGGCGGCTGGACCGGCCATGCGGCGAAAATCGACATTGAACGGCCTCTTGGTTCTTCTGGTTACTCTTCCGGCACCTGGCCGGGCTGGGGTGTCGGGGACCATTGCAGATGCTGCCCGCCATCCAGCGCCAGCATCTGCCCGGTGACCGACGGCAGGCACAGCAACGACAACGCGGCCCGTGCCACTTCGTCCGGGCACGTCCCACGCCCCATCGGCACGGATGCGCATTGCCGCGCGAACTGCTCCCTGCTCTGGCGCGGACTCGGCAGCGCCGGGCCCGGCCCGATGGCATTGACCCGGATGCGCCTGGGCGCCAGCGCCAGCGCCAGGGTGCGTGTCAGCGTCCACAGGGCGGATTTCGACACCGTGTAGCTGACGAAATGCGGCGTCAGCGACCAGACGCGCTCGTCGAGCATGTTCAGCACCATGCCCTCCGCTCCTTCCGGCACCTGCCGGGCGAAAGCCTGCGTCAGCACGAAGGGCGCGCGCAGATTGGGCTCCAGATGCGCATCCCAACTGGCACGGGTCGCATCGTTCCATTCGTCGCGGTCGAAGGTGCTGGCATTGTTCACCAGCACACCGACCGGCCCCAGTTCGGCCCGCACCCGGTCGAGCAGCGGCGCCACCTCGGCCTCGCAGGCCAGATCGGCGCGCAGCATGCAGGCGCGCTGCCCGCGCGCCACGATGTCCTCCACCGTCCGCCGGGCATCGTCTTCTCCCGAGCGGTAGTGAATAGCGACGGCAAAGCCCGCATCCGCCAGGGCCAGCGCGATCGCCCGCCCCAGCCGCACGGCTCCACCCGTCACAAACGCCACCCGGGGAATCGCTTCGGATATCGGCCACATCGTCATTCCCCTCTCCCCATAATCTCCAACAATCTGTTCGGAAACGGGGGCCGGTGAGCGAGAGCGGCCCATAGGGCCGCGCCCGTCGTGTGTCCGCGAGCACCGGAGCGGAACGGCCTTATGGGCCGTGAGCGCCGGAACACAGCGGGCGCGCGTCGGATCGCCACCAGCGCGCGTTCACGAATAGATTTTTCGCGCGGTGAGGGCGGCGGCGAGCGTTCCATCATCCAGCACGTCCAGCGCGCCGCCCATCGGCACGCCCTGCCCGACGCGGCTGACCGGCACGTCGAAGCCCGCCAGCCGATCCTGCAACCAATGCGTGGTCGCGGCCCCCTCGACGGTAGCCCCCAGCGCCAGGATCACCTCGCGCACCCCGCCTTCTTCCAGCCGCGCCAGCAATGGTGCGAGGTTCAGATCGTCGGGGCCGGTGCCAGACAGCGCCGACAGCGTGCCGCCCAACACCTGATAGACGCCCCGATGGACACCGGCACGCTCCAATGCCCAGAGGTCGCCCACTGTTTCGACGACGCAGACCAGTCCCCGGTCGCGCGCCGGATCGGCACAGATGCCGCAGGGATCATGCGTATCCAGATTGCCGCAGGTGGAACAGGTGCGCACGGTGCGCGCCGCCTGTTCCATCGCCTGGGCCAGCGGGAGCATGCGCGTCTGCGGCTGGCGCAGCAGCGCCAGCGCCGCCCGCCGGGCCGAACGCGGCCCCAATCCCGGCAGGCGCGCCAGCAGCGCGATCAACCGTTCGATGTCCGCTCCACCCATGCGGCCGCCCGACCCGCGCCGGCTCTTAGAACGGCAGCTTCAGGCCCGCCGGCAGGTTCATGCCGCCCGTGACCTTCTTCATTTCCTCGGAGGCGCGCTCGTCCAGCAGCTTGCGCGCGTCGGCGCAGGCGGCAATGACCAGATCCTGCAACATTTCCATCTCGTTCGGATCGGCCAGCTTGGGGTCGATCCTGATGGCCTTCATGTCGCCTTTGCCGTTCAGCGTCACCTGCACCATACCGGCTCCGGCGCTGCCTTCGATCGTCATGCCTTCCAGTTTGGACTGCATTTCTTCCATGCGGGCCTGCATCTGGGTGGCCTGCTTCATCAACCCGGCAAGATTCTTCATCGATCGTCTCTCCTTACCTCTCGTCGCCCACGTCCAGATCGTCCTCGTCCACCAGTTCGGCATCGAGCGGGGCGAATTCCAGATCCGGCGCCAGCGTGACGGATGCCGCCTCTTCGGGCGGCAGGCCGTAATCGTCAAGCGAATGATCCGTCACCGCCCCAAGGACGGCATCGGGAAAGCGCGCGAAAATCGCGCGGACCAGCGGGTGGCTCTCGGCCGACGCCCGATGGAACTGGATGATCTCGGCACCCTGTTCCGCCAGGGTCGCCTGCCCTTCCTCGGTCGAGGAACGAACCTCCCATTCCTGCCCGGTTTCGCGGCGCAGCAGGGTTTCCAGCCGGCGCGCCAGCCCCGGCAGCCCGGCGCGCTGCACCCGGATATCGATGCGCGGCGGCGCAAAGGCCACCAGATGGGTGGAATGGCGCAGGTGGCCATGCAGCATGGCATCGCGCCCGGAGACGAACGCCACGACCTCGCGCCATGTCGTCAGCGCAGGCGGGGCATCGTCTTCCGGCGCCGGCACATCCACGGCCTCCGGTGCCATCTCCACGACCGATTCGCCTGCCGGCTCCCCGGCCGGATCGGCAATCCGCACGCCGCCATTGGCCACCATGCGCAATCCGCCATGGGCCACCACCTGCCCGCCGCCCGGTCGCCCGGACGCAATCGTGCCGGATTGCGCCGATCCGCCCGTCATGGGGCCTGGCCCGCCATCGGATACCCCGGTCCGCACCGCCGGACCGGCGGGGACAGACGCCCCGCCTTCGGTCAGACGCCGCACCAGGTCGCCCGGCGGCGGCAGATCGGCCACGTAGCACAGCCGGATCAGCACCATCTCGGCCGCCTGCCGCCGGTCGGCCGCCATCTCGACCTCAGAGAGGCCCTTCAGCAGCATCTGCCACGTCCGCCCCAGCACCGGCACCGACAGCCGGTCGGCCAGCGCACCGCCCCGTTCGCGCTCGGCCTCCGGCAGATCGGCGGCCCGACGCAATGCCGGCACGGTCTTGAGGCGCGAGACGGTGTGGATCAATTCCAGCAGGTCGCCCAGCATGACGCCCAGGTCGGCACCGCGGGCATGGGCTTCGTCGGTAATCGTCAGCGCCTGGTCCGGCTGGCCGGACAGCACGGCCTCCAGCAGGTCGAACACCCGGCCGCGATCGGCCAGCCCCAGCATGTCCGCCACCCGTTCGGCACCGATCGGCCCACCACCGGCCTCGGCTCCACCCTGGGCAATCGCCTGATCGAGCAGCGAGAGTCCGTCGCGTACCGACCCGTCGGCGGCACGGGCGATCAGCGCCAGCGCGTCGGGCGTGCATTCCGCACCCTCGGCCTGGGCAATGCGGCCGAAATGGGCCGCCAGTTCGGCCTGCGGCACGCGACGCAGGTCGAATCGCTGGCAGCGCGACAGCACCGTGACCGGCACCTTGCGCAGTTCGGTCGTGGCGAAAATGAACGTGACCTGGGCCGGCGGCTCCTCCAGCGTCTTGAGCAACGCATTGAATGCGTTGCGCGAGAGCATATGGACCTCGTCGATGATGAAGACCTTCATCCGCCCCTGCATCGGGCGGAAGCGCGTGGCCTCGATGATCTCGCGCACATCGTCCACGCCGGTGCGCGAGGCCGCGTCCATTTCCAGCACGTCAGGATGACGGTCGGCCAGAATCGCCACGCAATTGGCGCACACGCCGCACGGATCGGCGGTGGGGCCGCCCTTGCCGTCCGGCCCGATGCAGTTGAGCGCCCGGGCGATGATGCGCGCGGTGGTCGTCTTGCCCACGCCGCGCACGCCCGTCAGCATGAAGGCATGGGCGACCCGCCCCAGCGCAAAGGCATTGCGCAGGATTCGGACGGTGGATTCCTGGCCGATCAGGTCATCGAGCGTGGTCGGGCGATATTTGCGCGCCAGCACACGGTAAGGCCCCTGCGCGGGAGCGGTTACCGAGGGGGCGGCGGGGGCCGGAGCCTCTCCGAACAGACCCATGCCCGAATCGGGCGGAAGCGGCAGATCCGGGTCCCCGGAAAATTCCTGGTCCGAAGACACGGTCATCACGATTTCCGGAGGGAATACGGCGCCGCATCCGGGGCAGCGGCGTCTTCAAGAACATCAATCCCGAGGTGGGAGACCGGACAGACGACCCGGACGAAACTCACTGCGGCTGCTTCCTTCCGGACCTGACCGGGTTGGCAAGGCGCCCGTCCGTTGCCGGTCTCCCACGGCCTTCTTAGCACGCAAACCGGTGTCGGATACAAGGGGGCGAATGGGGCGCCGGGCCGGCTTCGCCACGACGCAGATGGACCTCCCCCATCAGAATTCCATTAAACTATTGATTTTATTATTATCCATTTCGCGTCCACACTCCCCCGGACAAAGAGACGGACACACAGGAACGCCGACCATGCCCCCTGCCTCACCCGATCCCGGCCGAACCGGCGCCATTTTCTACGCCGGCAGCCCGATTGACCGTGCGGCGCAGGACCGCACGGAGCCCGACCGAATCGCCCGTTACCTGACCGACGGCGACACGCTTCTCGTCCCCTGCTGGCGCGGCCTGCACCTGATCGTGCAGGAGCGCGACGATACGGCCCGCCTCGAACTCCCGAGATTGCGCACGCTCCGCCCGTCCCCCGGATGGCGCGACCCGGCGCACTGGACCTTCCTGGGCTATCTGGCGGCGCGCCCGCTCTTCGCCCTCGATCTCGACCGCCTGGAGCAGCCGCACGCGCTCTTTCCCGAAGCACGGGGCACGTTCCGCGAACTGCGCCCCCTCGCCGGACTGCTGCCGCCCGGCGATGCGGCGATTCTGGCGCAGGCGCGCGGCATGGTGCACTGGCGCGCGCGCAGCCGATTCTGCGGCGTCTGCGGCGCGCCGAATCAGCCCGACCAGGCCGGGCATCGCCAGGTCTGCACCGCCGACCCGACGCATCTGCATTTTCCACGCACCGACCCGGTCGTGATCATGCTGGTCCGGCGCGGCGCGCGCGTGCTGCTGGCGCGCGGCACGCGCTTCGGCCCCGAGAGCCGCATGTTTTCCGCCCTCGCCGGCTTCGTGGAGCCCGGCGAAACGCCCGAGGAAGCCGTGGCGCGCGAGGTATGGGAGGAAGTCGGCATCCGCGTGGACGCCATCCGCTACCATTCAGCCCAGCCCTGGCCCTTCCCCGGCGCCCTGATGCTGGGCTTTACGGCCTTTACCGAAGACGAAACCCTGCGCCTGGACCCACAGGAAATCGCCGAGGCACGGTGGCTGAGCCGGGATGACGTGCGCAATCCGGCGGGCTTTACCCTCCCGGCGCCGACAACGATTGCCCGCCGGATGATCGAGGACTGGCTGAACGAAGCATAAGCCTCGTTCCTTTGTCTCACGAACAGGGAACGGGGATTACTCCCCGACAGCCGCCCCACCGGGATGCCGCCGGTCGAAGCCGCCGAAATACCGTGCCGTCCCGACATGCCGCACGCCCAGACGCGGCGCCCCGACCAGAATACCTTCGGCCACGCCCCACGGCGCATGCGGCGCCAGCTTGTAGCCTTCCTGCTCCAGCGTCGCGGCGACGGCATCGGTCAGCGCCCCCTGCTCGACCTCGACCGGCTCCGGCTGCCATTGCTCATGGATACGCGGCAGGTCCACCGCCTGCTGGATATCCAGCCCGTAATCCACCACGCCCAGGATCGTGGCCAGCACGATGGTCGGAATGCGCGATCCGCCAGGGCTCCCGATCACCATCACCGGCTTGCCGTTGCGCGACAGGATCGTGGGCGACATCGAGGAAAGCGGTGTCTTGCCCGGCGCGATCGCGTTGGCGGCGCTGCCGACAATGCCGAACATGTTGGGCACGCCGGGGCGGGACGAGAAATCGTCCATCTCGTCATTGAGGAAGATGCCGGTATGGCCGCCGATCACCTTCGCACCGAACCAGCCGTTCAGCGTATAGGTGACCGAAATCGCCATGCCCTTGTCATCAATGACCGAGAACTGGGTCGTTTCGTGTTTTTCGGGCTCGATCTGGCCGGGCTTCAGCGAGGCCGAAGGCACAGCGCGGTCGGTGGGAATCGCCGCGCGCACCTGCCGCGCATAGCGCACATCGACCAGATGCGTGACCGGATTCTGCACGAAGGCCGGATCGCCCAGATCCTGCCGGTCGGCATAGGCGCGCCGCATCGCCTCCACTTCGCGCTGCACCGCAGGCGCGGTGTACAGGCCGAGCTTGTGCATGTCATAGCCCGAGAGAATATTCAGCATCTCGCACAGCGCGACGCCGCCGCCGCTCGGCGGGGGCGCGGTATCCACCTGATAGCCGCGATAGGAGCATGTCAGCGTCGGCAGCACGCGGGGCGCATAACGACGGAAATCGTCGGACTGGAGAATCCCGCCTCCGACCTTGCTGGCCTGGACGATCGCATCGGCGATCGGGCCGCGATAGAACGCCGCCGCCCCGCTCCGCGCGATCAGCGACAGGCTGTCGGCCAGATCGGCCTGCACCAGACGGTCGCCGACCTGCAACGGCGTGCCGTCCGGCCGCAGGAAGATCCGCCGCGCTTCGGGATCGCGGGCGAAATCGGCGGTCGACGTGTTGAGCAACTGCACGTCGCCTTCGGCGAGCACGAAGCCATCCCGTGCCAGGGCGATCGCGGGCGCCATCACCTGCTGGCGCGTCAGATGCCCCCAGCGGTTCAGGATCATGTCCATGCCCGCCACCGTTCCCGGCACCGCGACGGCCTTCCAGCCCGTGATCGACAGATTGGGCACCACGCTGCCCTTGGCATCCTGATACATGGTCGGGGTCGCCGCCAGCGGCGCGTGCTCGCGGAAATCGATGAAGACGGCATGCCCATCGGGAGTCCGCAGCGTCATGAAGCCGCCACCGCCGATATTGCCCGCGGCCGGATAGACCACCGCCAGCGCATAGGCCACCGCCACGGCCGCATCCGCCGCGTTGCCGCCCTGCGCCAGAATATGCGCCCCGACCTCGGAGGCCAGATGCTGGGCCGACACGACCATGCCATGCGCCCCCTCCGCCGGAGCCAGCGGCGGCAACGCGCCCTGCGCCCGGCCGAAGGTCAGAACATCCCCCTGCACCGGGGCCGCCACCGCCGACACTGCCCCAAGCGGCGTCGCCAGCCCCGCCAGCATCGACCCCGCCAGCATGAGGGCGGCACAGCGAACACGAAGCGGGGAAAAGCGCATTACGAACCTTTCAATGACAAGGGAATTTTCGTCAGGTGCAACCGGCCGGCGCGCGGCAACGCGCCCCAGACCGAGACTATATTCAGGCCGAGACTGTATAAGGCGGGTGATTCAGGCCGGCGGGCGAAAGCGTGAACACCTCGCACCCATCTTCGGTCACGCCCAGCATGTGTTCGAACTGGGCCGAAAGCGAGCGGTCGCGGGTCACCGCTGTCCAGCCGTCATCAAGCACCTTCACGTCCGGCCGGCCGCCATTGAGCATCGGTTCGATGGTGAAGAACATGCCCGGACGCAGCACCAGCCCCTGGCCGGGGCGGCCGTAATGCAGCACGTTCGGCGCGGCATGGAATGTCCGGCCGATGCCGTGGCCGCAGAAATCGCGCACCACCGAAAAACGCCGCGATTCGGCGAATTCCTGGATCGCGTGGCCGATATCGCCCAGCGTATTGCCCGGACGGACCTGGGCGATGCCCAGCATCAGCGCCTCATATGTCGCCTCGATCAGCTTCTCCGCTTTCCGCGGGATCGCGCCGACCGTGTACATGCGGCTGGTGTCGCCGAACCAGCCGTCGAGGATCACGGTCACGTCGATGTTCAGGATATCGCCATCCTGCAACTGCCGATCACCGGGAATACCGTGGCACACCACATGATTGAGCGAGATGCAGCTCGATTTCGGATAACCGCGATAACCGAGCGTCGCCGGCGTGGCGTCATTGGCGACCATGAACTCATGAATCACCTGGTCCAGTTCCCCGGTCGTCACGCCCGCGCGAACATGCGGCACGATCATGTCCAGCGTACGCGCGGCCAATTGTCCTGCCGCGCGCATGCCGGCAAAATCCTCTTGCGTATGCAGGATCACGCGCCGCGCGTCCGTATCACCGTCCATAACGATGCCCCTCGCTTGTTCATCCGCCGCAGAACGGCACCCTCAACGCCAAAGGCCGAACCGACAATGCGCGGACAGCCTCTCAGGGGATAAATGCGCGGGACGGCGCCGCAAGGCAAGGGCGACGCATCCGCCCACCCCCGTCCGAGAACCCGACCGCAGATATCGACTGAACGGGCACAGCCCGCATCCGCCCGCTGTTTTCACACCACGGAGCAGCACACAGCAGGGCAGGAAACACGCGCGAGGCTACCCCTCCACGCGCCTGTCCGATCAGGCCGTCAGCCGTGGCTGCGCCCGCGCTTGTGGGCGGCGTGACGACTGCCGGTATGGCCCGCCGCGACCATATGCACGGGCGCATGAGCATGGCCATGGCGGGACAGGACATGATGCCGGGGCGTGCTCGGCAGTTCCGCCACCTGCTCCGGCCCGGCACTGCCGCGCGTCGCGGCGGCCAGCATGACCGCCGCCCGGCGGCGGTTGCCGCGCGCCAGCACCAGCGGCCGGCGCACATCGGCCACGCCTTCCTGACGGAAGCCGTCATCGAGAATGCCGGCCATCAGGGCGCTGCGCTGCGGGTTGGTCCGCGCCCCCAGCACCACGCCGATCAGCCGGACATTCTCGCGAACCGCCGAAGTGACCAGATTGCGCCCGGCCAACGCCGTATAGCCCGTCTTCAGCCCGTCCGCGCCCGGATAGATCCGCAGCATCGGATCATGGTTGGGCACCTGCCGACCGTGGAAATAGAAGGCCGGCACCGCGAAATAATGATAATATTCCGGGAATTCGGTGATGATATGCCGGGTCAGCACCGCGAGGTCGCGCGCCGAGGTCATCTGTTCCTCGTTCGGCAGGCCCGAGGCGTTGCGGAACGTGGTGTTGGCCATGCCCAGCGCCCGCGCCTGACGGGTCATGAGATCGGCGAACCGGGCCTCGTCTCCCCCGCCCAGCAATTCGCCGAGCGCGCAGGCGGCATCATTCGCCGATTTGGTCACCAGCCCCAGCACCGCCTGCTCCACCGTCAGGTAGCTGCCGGGCACCAGCCCCAGCTTCGACGGCTCCATGGAGGCGGAATGGGCCGAGACCGGCACCGCCTGATCGAGCGTGATCTGCCCCGCCCGCATGGCCTTGAAAGCCATATAGAGCGTCATCAGCTTGGTAAGGCTGGCGGGAAAACGCTGAAGGTCGGGATTGCTCTGCGAGAGCACCGCGCCCGTACGGGCGTCCATGACGATGGAACTGATCTGGCCGACATACTGGGCATGGGCGCGGGGCGTCGCGATGACGGTCGTCGCCAGGTACCCGGCCGCCAGACCCACGGTCAACCGCAAGGTGCGCCCACGACCGGCCTGCCGGCACCCGCCGTCAGAAACCAGGGACACCACAGCGCGACACAGGAGGGCGAGCCATCCCCGTTTCTCGTCCATCCATGCTCCGTCGGCCACCGCCTGTCCCCTCAGTCACAGGATCCGCGTCATTTGGTAACTCTATGGCCATTTTTCTGAACCCGTCCAGAGAAAACCGCGATAAGGGGAAGAAAATACAGTCTTTTCAGCGTCACCTCTCCCCGGTCGCGGGCGGAGCCGGGTAGCCACGCGCCGCTTTCGGTGGCTTCGATCACCGAAAGCGAGCCCAGCCATGCTTAAAATTCCCTTGTTTCGCTCTTTCAACCCACGATGCCGATCCAATATGGTATGACCATGACAGCAGCATTTTTCCCTGTCCGTCCCATGGTCGGCCCGCGCGTTACAGGCGCGTCGGGCTCGGTGTGGGCGCATGGCGGCAACAACCCGACCCGACGCGATGGCAACGGACAGGATTCCGACCCGGACAACCCCGATTCCCCGACGATCGGCGTCGTCGTCAGGACCCGCCCGCAGACGCGCAAGCCCGCGATGTACAAGGTCCTGATGCTCAACGACGACTACACGCCGATGGAATTCGTCGTTCATGTCCTTGAACGATTCTTCCAGAAATCGCGCGAGGAAGCGACGGACATCATGCTGCATGTCCACAAGCGCGGCGTCGGCGTCTGCGGCGTCTTCACCTACGAAGTCGCCGAGACGAAAGTGACGCAGGTCATGGACCTGGCGCGGCAGAACCAGCACCCGCTGCAATGCACGATCGAGAAAGACTAGGCCCGCGCCTGACGACGGGGGTGCCACAAAACCGGACGACCCGTCCAAGGTATTGTTTTTAAATATTACTCAACAGAACTCAGCCCATTCCGGCAGAGCCGGAAGCCTCGGGGCAGGCGCTTCGCTCCCCGGTGTCGGACACCCCGCGCAGGCGCGTGCGACGCGCGTGATTCCTGTTGCCTTGCCCTGCCCGTGTGGCGTCGTCGGAACTTTATCGTTCTTTCCACTGGCTTTCCGTCCAAAACACACCAAATATGATCCTGTTCGACCGACCCGCCCCGGCGGGTTCGTGTCCGGCCCAGGAAAAGGAGCGTCACGGATGTTGTCACGCAATCTCGAACAGACGCTTCACCGTGCCCTGACCCTAGCGGGGGATCGGCGTCACGAATATGCGACCCTGGAACATCTGTTGCTGGCCCTCGTCGATGACAGCGACGCGGTGACGGTCTTCCGCGCCTGCGGCGTCGATCTCGACAAGCTGCGCTCCGACCTCACCGAATTTCTCGACAAGGATCTGGCCGGCCTGGCGTCCGACCGCACGGTCGATCCCAAGCCCACGGCCGCGTTCCAGCGCGTGATCCAGCGCGCCGCCATTCATGTGCAGTCCACCGGCCGGGATGAAGTCACGGGCTCGAACGTGCTGGTCGCCCTGTTCGCCGAACGCGAAAGCCACGCCGTCTATTTCCTGCAATTGCAGGACATGACGCGGCTGGACGCGGTCAATTTCATCTCGCACGGCATCGCCAAGGCGCCGGACCGTTCGACGCGCCGCCCGATCACCGGCAGCGCGCAGGAAAACCCGGAAAGCGAACGCGAGGAACGCGGCAAGAGCAGCCAGAAGAACCAGGACGCGCTCAGCGCCTACTGCACCAACCTCAACCGCAAGGCCGAGGATGGGAAGGTCGACCCGCTGATCGGCCGCGATTCGGAAATCGAGCGCACGATCCAGATCCTGTGCCGCCGCACGAAGAACAACCCGCTCTATGTCGGCGATCCGGGCGTGGGCAAGACGGCCATCGCCGAAGGGCTGGCCAAGCGCATCGTCGAAGGCGACGTGCCCGAAGTGCTGCTGAAATCCACGATCTATTCGCTGGATATGGGCGCGCTGCTGGCCGGCACCCGCTATCGCGGCGATTTCGAGGAACGGCTGAAGGCGGTCGTCACCGAACTGGACAACAATCCGGGCAGCATTCTCTTCATCGACGAGATCCATACCGTGATCGGTGCCGGTGCGACCTCGGGCGGGGCCATGGATGCCTCCAACCTGCTCAAGCCCGCGCTCGCCGCCGGCACGCTGCGCTGCATCGGCTCGACCACCTACAAGGAATATCGCCAGCATTTCGAGAAGGACCGCGCGCTGGTCCGCCGCTTCCAGAAGATCGACGTGGCCGAGCCTTCGGTCGAGGACGCGGTCAAGATCCTGCGCGGCCTGAAGGTCAATTACGAGCGCCACCACAAGGTGCGCTACACCGAGGAAGCCATTCGCGGCGCGGTGGAACTGGCGGCGAAATACATCCATGACCGCAAGCTGCCGGACAAGGCGATCGACGTGATCGACGAGGTCGGGGCCTCGCGCATGCTGGTGCCCGAGAACCGGCGCCGCAAGACCGTGACCCTGAAGGATG
The DNA here is from genome assembly GCF_047721585.1 of Gluconacetobacter sp. Classification (NCBI taxonomy): domain Bacteria; kingdom Pseudomonadati; phylum Pseudomonadota; class Alphaproteobacteria; order Acetobacterales; family Acetobacteraceae; genus Gluconacetobacter; species Gluconacetobacter sp. The sequence goes on along the minus strand of NZ_JBDNXE010000059.1, from coordinate 8,317 downwards.
TCGAGGACATCGTCGCCAAGATCGCCCGCATTCCGCCCAAGAGCGTCTCGTCGGACGACAAGGAGACGTTGCGGACCCTGGAGCGCGACCTGAAGGGCATGGTCTACGGTCAGGACAAGGCGATCGACGCGCTGGCGGCGGCGATCAAGCTGTCGCGCGCCGGCCTGCGTGACCCGGAGAAGCCGATCGGCAATTACCTGTTCTCCGGCCCGACGGGCGTGGGCAAGACCGAGGTGGCGAAGCAGCTTGCCCAGACGCTGGGGATCGAACTCGTCCGCTTCGACATGTCCGAATATATGGAACGCCATTCGATCTCGCGCCTGATCGGTGCGCCGCCGGGCTATGTCGGCTTCGATCAGGGCGGCCTGCTGACCGACGCGATCGACCAGCATCCGCACGCCGTGCTGCTGCTGGACGAAATCGAGAAGGCGCATCCGGACCTGTATAACGTCCTGCTCCAGGTCATGGACCATGGTCGCCTGACCGACCATAACGGCAAGACTGTCGATTTCCGCAATGTCGTCCTGATCATGACGACCAATGCGGGGGCCGCCGATCTGAACAAGGAAGCCATCGGGTTCGGCCGCGACTCGCGCGAGGGCGAGGATGAGGAAGCGATCAAGCGCATCTTCACCCCCGAATTCCGCAACCGTCTGGACGCGATCATTCCCTTTGCCAACCTCACCCCCGAGATCGTGGGCCGGGTGGTCGAGAAGTTCGTCTTCCAGCTCGAAGCCCAGCTTGCCGATCGCAACGTCACGATCGAAATCTCGTCGGCGGCCAAGGAATGGCTGGCCGAACGCGGTTACGACCGGCTCTATGGTGCCCGCCCGCTGGGCCGGGTGATCCAGGAGAACATCAAGAAGCCGCTGGCCGAGGAATTGCTGTTCGGCCGGCTGGTCAAGGGTGGCGCGGTCAAGATCACACTGAAGGACGGCGCGTTGGATTTCGAATATATCGAAGCCAAGAGCGAAACGGCCACCGAAGGCGACGAGGGCAGCGAGCGGGAATCCGAAACCGCGAACTGATCTCCCTCCGGCCGGGAACCATAAAAAGGGCCGCGCGGCGCATGCCGTGCGGCCCTTTTTTTATCAACCGGACGTTTCATTCAACAACTGGTTTCCAAAGGCGCCGCCTTTGGCGGGGCGTGGGGCAGAGCCCCACAAAAACCCGCCTCCGCAAAGACTACTGATACCGTACCCCGTTAACGCTGACATACCCCGGCATCCCCCACTTCCGGCCCGTGCCGCGATGGGTCCAGTCGATGCCCTGGCTTCGCGGATTGTCGTAATAATACCGCCCCACGACATCGACCGCATCGCCCTTGGCCACCCACGGCCATGCCGGTGCCGCCATCCGGTCCAGATCCGATACGATGCGGATCGACACGCCCTGCCCGACATCGACATAGAAATATCCGTGCCACCCGCTGCGCGTCTGCCGCGGGCGGGATACCGCGATCACCCGGCCGCAGACATGCACGGGCTGGTCCCCGCGCAGCGATCCGCCCTCGAACGCCTGTTGCACCGCCAGGAAATGTCGGTTGTCGCAGGCCGGCCCGATCGCCTCCTGCGCATGGGCTCCGCGCACGGTCATGGCAAGCGCCAGCCCCGCGACGAGCGCCCAGGCCCGCCTGCCATGCCCGCCGCGTCGTTCCATGCGCAACGCCCCTGTCCGTTCCATCATCATCCGTGCTTCGCCTTCGGTGCCTGGGCTTCGAGTTCCTGACGCACCGCCGCCATGTCGCGGATGATATCGGGCGCCGGGTCCGGCACGCTCAGCTTCAGTCCCTCCAGGGCTTCGATGATCGTCTCCATCACCAGCAGCCGTGCCATCCATTTCCGATCGGCCGGAATCACGAACCATGGGGCGCTGGGCTGGGCGGTATTGCGGATCGCCTCGCGATAGGCATCGCGATAGGCGTCCCAATGTTCGCGCTCCCGCGCGTCGGAAATCGAGAATTTCCAGTGCTTCTCGTCCAGGTCGATCCGGCGCAGGAAGCGTTTCCGCTGTTCTTCCTTCGACAGGTTCAGGAAGAATTTCAGCACGACCGTGCCCTGCCGCGACAGGTAATGCTCGAAATGCTTGATATCGCGATACCGCTCATCCCAGATCGCGCCATCGCGCAGGCTGGCCGGGATCTTCTGCTTCACCAGCAGGTCGGGATGCACCCGCGTGACGAGAACCTCCTCGTAATGGCTGCGGTTGAAGATCCCGATCCGCCCGCTGGACGGCGCGACCAGATGCACGCGCCACAGATAATCATGCGAGAGTTCGACCGGCCCCGGCTGTTTGAACGACGTCACCGTCACGCCCTGGGGATTCACCCCGGACATCACATGCTTGATCATCCCGTCCTTGCCGCCGGCATCCATCGCCTGGAACACCAGCAGCAGCGACCATGTGCCGTTGGCATAGAGCAGTTCCTGCAAGGCCGCGAGGCGCTTCACCCCCTGGCGCAGCAGATGCTTGCCCGCCGCCTTGTCGATATCCCTGATCTGGGCGACGCGGGTCGGGTGCTGCGCGAGGTCGAAGCTTGCACCGTCTTCGATCCGGCAGCGATGCAGCAGCGTCTTGAGGTCGATCGCGTTCTCGGTCATGGTCAAACCTCCAGCCCACGGGCCACGGCCAGACCGCCGGCCGCCTGACAGGTCGGCATCATCTCGATGCGGTTGATGTTGACGTGCGCGGGCAGACCCAGCACCCAGGCCACGGTCTCGGCGATATCCTCCGGCTGGATCGGATGCGTATCCTGATACACGGCCGCCGCCTTGGTATCGTCACGCAGGCGCACATTGCTGAATTCGCTGCCGCCGCACAGGCCCGGCTCCAGATTCGTCGCCCGCACCTTCGTGCCCAGCAGGTCGCACCGCAGATTGCGCATGAACTGCGCCACGAACGCCTTGGTGCCGCCATAGACGTTGCCGCCCAGATACGGGTAGGTACCCGCGGTGCTGCCGATCGAAACGATATGGCCGCGATCACGCGCCACCATGCCCGGCAGCAGCGCATGCGTGATCTCGACCAGTCCGGCGATATTGGTCTCGATCATCTGCCGCCAGTCGGCCACCGCGCTGTCCTGCGCCTTGCCCACGCCCAGCGCGAGACCGGCATTGTTGACCAGAATATCCACCTCCTGCCATCCTTCGGGCAGGCTGGCCGGCAGCGCGCGCAGGGCGGCGGCGTCATCCATGTCCAGCACCAGCGGCAACAGCGCCGGCCCCAGCGATCCGGCCAGCGCGTCCAGCCTGTCGCGGCGGCGCCCGGTGGCAATCACCCGATAGCCATCGCCCACCAGCCGTTCCGCGATCGCCTTGCCGAAACCGGCCGTCGCCCCCGTCACCAGAACAATCTTCGTCATCGCTGGATGCTCCTTCGCCATCTTGTCGTGAAGAGTTAAGCGCCAATCGCCGTGTGGTCGCAAATCGGCCCGCCGCGGTTGCAATGCCCGGCGGTTCTTGGTCTATGTAAAAGGAATGTTTCCCCTATCCCAGACGTCCGCCGACTCCCTTACGGGCTCCCTGCTTGTCGCCTCCCCGGCCTTGGCGGACAGCCCTTTCGCCCGCACCGTGATCTTTCTCTGCGCCCATGTGCCCGGAGAGGGCGCGATGGGGCTGATCGTCAATCGCCGGTTGTCGCAGCCGGGCCTTGACGACGTGCTGGAGCGCCTTGGCATCGCCCCGGTACCGCCACGTCGGCGAATCGCGCTCTGTGCGGGTGGCCCGGTGGATGGCGGCCGGGGCTTCGTGCTGCATTCCTCGGACTGGAGCGGCGACAGCAGCCTGTCAGTCGATAACGGCACGACGCTGACCGCCAGCCTGGACGTGCTGCGCGACATCGCCGATGGTGCCGGCCCCCGCAACGCCCTGCTGGCATTGGGCCACGCGAGCTGGCGCGACGATCAACTGGAAGACGAGATCATCCGCCGCAACGCCTGGCTCCCCGCCCCGCCCAGCAACGAGATCCTGTTCGGCCTGGATCACGGCGCCAAATGGCGTCAGGCCCTGGCGACCATCAATATGGACCCCATCCACTTGACCGACCAAGCCGGCAGAGCCTGAAAGCCTGATCGGCAATACGCGCGGGCGGCGATCCGGCGCGCGTCGTGTCGGGCGTGGATCAAGCCCGTGCACAGAGCCCCGCTCAGGCTGTCCAGCGGAAGGACGGCACGCAGGCAACCGGTGCCAGCCCGGCCGAGGACGCCTCCGCTTCGGCCAGCGCGGTGTCGTCGCCGATCATTTCCTGATGGATGCCGCCCAGCACCCAGCACCCGTCGACCCCGACCGCCTTTGCCCCGCGCATGTCGGTGGCCAGCGCGTCGCCCACCGCCAGCACGCGCGCACGCGGCACGTCGAGCATGTGCAGGACCGGGCCATAGACCTCCGGATGCGGCTTGCCGATCCAGCGGACGGCGCAGCCTTTCTGCTCATACAGGCTGGCCAGCAGACCGGCGCAGATCAGGCGCCGGCCACCCCGGATCACTTCCAGATCGGGATTGGCGCACACCATCTTCAGCCCGCGCGCGGCACAGGCGTCCAGCAACGGCAGATAGGGCGCGGGATCGCCTTCGCCCTGTTCGGGGTTCGGTCCGGTATTCAGGAGGAAATCGGCCTCGGCCGGGTCTTCGACCCGTTCCAGATCCAGTCCTTCGAACAGGTTATAATCCTTGGGTGCTCCGAGATGCAGCATCCGGCGACCGAGCCCGGCGAACCACGGGTCGGAACGCTCGGCCAGCAGTCCGCGCGTATATTCGCCGCTGGTCATCACGCCATCATACAGATCGTCCGCCACGCCCATGGCGCGCAATCCGTCACACACGACCGAGACCCGACGGGGCGCGTTGGAAAGCAGCACAACCCGCCTGCCTGCGGCGCGCAGGGCCGCCAGCGTGTCCCGCGCGCCCGGATAGGGGCTGATCCCGTCATGGATCACGCCCCAGAGATCGACGATAAAGCCGTCATACTGCTCGGCCAGCGGTGCGAACCCATCGAGAAAACGCATCATGCGGTCCCTTTCGCATCGGCCAGCGTCTCGAACCCTTCGGCGTTCAGGGCACGGACGACCTCGCGCTTCAGGCGCCGCACGATTCCCGGCCCTTCGTAAGCGAATGCGCTGTAAAGCTGCACCAGATCGGCCCCGGCGCGCACGCTGTCCACGATATCGGCCCCGGTCTCGATGCCGCCACAGGCCACGAGGGTCAGGCGCCCGGCGGCAATCCGCACCGCCTCGCGCAACACCGTCTCGGCCAGGGGGCGCAGCGGGCGCCCCGACAGACCGCCGGCTTCATTGGCATACCGGCTGCGCAGCCCGTCGGGCCGCGAGATGGTGGTGTTGGTCACGATCACGCCCTGCGCACCGCCGGCAATCACGGCCTCGATCACCGGTCCGATATCGTCGCGGGCCAGATCGGGCGCCAGCTTGACCAGCAGCGGAGGCCGATCGGGATGGGCCTCGGCAATCGCCTGAAGAATCGCCTGCAACCGGTCGGCCTGTTGCAGATCGCGCAGGCCGGGCGTGTTGGGCGACGACAGATTCAGTACGATATAATCGGCATAGTGCTTCACCCGCCCGACCAGACGGGGGTAATCGCGCTCGGGATCGGCACCCTTCTTGTTGATGCCCAGATTGGCCCCCACGGGCACCCGCGCGCCGGCACCGGTGCCCTTGGCGGGCAGACGATGCAGCCGTGCCAATCGGACGGCGAACCGGTCGATGCCCTGATTGTTGAAGCCCATCCGGTTGATGATCGCCCGGTCTTCCGTCAGCCGGAACAGGCGCGGACGCGGATTGCCTCCCTGCGGCAACGGCGTCACCGTGCCGGCTTCGACAAAGCCGAACCCGATCCGCGCCAGCGGCCGGATCACCTGGGCGTTCTTGTCGAAACCCGCGGCGATGCCGATCGGATTGGGAAAGCGCAACCCCATCGCCCGCACCGACAGGGCCGGATCATCACGACCTGAGCCGCTACCGCCCCCCAGACCGAGCATAAGGGCATTCAGGGCGAGGCGATGCGCCTCCTCCGGGTCCAGCCGCCGCACCAGCTTCATCGACAGATTCGACACGATATTCATCATGACCCAATTTTCTGCCGTACATCCGGGGGCGTTAAAAGGGCCTCACCGGAAAAACCCCACCCGACAGCCCATGCGCTCATGGCGATCAGGCCATCTTAGGCAAAGTGGAAATACGCGCCGGATTGCCACCGCACGCCCTTTTCAAGCCGTTGGACAGACGCTGTTTGGAAATGGGGGTTGGTGAGCGAGAGGGCCGCGAAGCGGCCCGGCCGGCGTGTGTTTCCGAGCACCGAAGCGGAGCGGCCTCAATGGCCGTGAGCATCGGAGCGCAGGAAACGCGCGTCGGATCGCCACCAACGCGCATTTCCAAACAGCGTCTCAGGCGCCGGCGGTGCCTTGGCCTACCATATCGATCGGCCGCACCAGACGATCGAAAGTTTCCGCATTCACCAGACCGGATCGCAACGCGGCCTCGCGCAGCGACAGATCATGCTCCATCGCATCATGCGCGATCGCCGAGGCGCGGTCATAGCCGATGGTGGGCGCCAGCGCCGTTACCAGCATCACCGATCCCTCGACATAGCGGCGAATCCGCTCGAGATTCAAATGCGTACCCTCGACCGAGAACGTCCGGAACGACCGGCAGCCATCGGCCAGTATCCGCAGCGAATGCAGCACGTTCGCGATCACGACCGGCCGCATCACGTTCAGTTCGAACTGTCCCTGGCTCCCCGCGAAGGCAACAGCGGCATCGTTGCCCAGGATCTGGGTACAGATCATGACCATGGCCTCGCACTGGGTCGGATTGACCTTGCCCGGCATGATCGACGATCCCGGCTCGTTCGCCGGCAGCACCAGTTCCCCCAACCCGCAACGCGGACCCGAACCCAGCCAGCGCATATCATTGGCGATCTTCATCAGCACCACCGCGCATCCGCGAATGGCCGACGATATGCGCACCATCGCATCCAGCCCGGCGAGGGCGGCGAATTTATTGGGCGCGGTCACGAATGCCGCACCGGTCAGTTCCGCGAGGCGAGCCGCGATCGCCTCGCCGAAACCTGCCGGCGCGTTCAGCCCGGTTCCTACCGCCGTGCCGCCGGCCGCCAGTTCCAGCCCCCCCTCGCGCGCGGCCGCCACGGCACGCATGGCATCGCGAATCTGGTGCGCCCATCCCGACCATTCCTGACCGACCGTCAGCGGCACCGCATCCTGCAAATGGGTGCGACCGATTTTCACGACATCCTGCCATTCGCGCGACCGCGTTTCGATCAGTCCGGCCAGCGCATCCAGTTCCGGCAGCAGGCGCGCATCGATCCCGCGCACCGTTGCCACATGCATGGCGGTGGGAAACGTGTCGTTGCTGGACTGCCCCATATTGACATCGTCATTGGGGTGGATCGGCTTCTGGCTACCCACTTCGCCGCCCAGCAACTGGATCGCGCGATTGGCGATAACCTCGTTGACGTTCATGTTGGTCTGCGTGCCCGACCCGGTCTGCCAGACAAACAATGGGAAATGTGCGTCCAACTTCCCGTCGGCGACTTCGTCCGCCGCCTGGATGATGGCGGCGGCCTTCCAGTCGGGCAGGCGCCCGGCCGCCCGGTTGACCAGCGCCGCCGCTTTCTTCACCACGCCGTAAGCCCGGCAGAGTTCCAGCGGCATCCTGTCGGTGCCAATCGAAAAATGGATCAGGCTGCGCTGGGTCTGCGCCCCCCAGTAGCGATCGGCCGGCACCGGCAGCGCGCCCATCGCATCATGCTCCTGCCGCTCGCCCTGCGCATTCAGGCCGATCGGCAGATCAGCATGCAGTCGGTATTCGGACATGTCGTCATCCTCCGTCACGTCAGATTACGTCGCCGCGACCGGCAGATCCGGTCAGCCGCCCGCGGCACGGTGCCACCCCCGGCAGCCTACCGTCCACCGAATCCCCATCACCAATTCGGCATGAATCGCGAGACACCCACCGTGGGCATGCCAGTTACCCGCGCAGCGCGGACAGCCGCCGTCCGTTTCCAGACGCAGGCTTTTTTTTGCGTCTCACCTTGAGACAACGACAAAAAAAGGGGGCGACACGTCCCATTAAGTGTGTCCCCCCACAGCGCCACAGCCCAAGCTCCAAAGGCCGGCGGGGCGAGGCGGGCATTATTATAACCCCCCCCCCCCACCACCCCTAAATTGATCGGTCTGGGGGGCTCGTATATGTTAATAACATAAATATATTTGATAGATTAAATGTCGGTGCCTATTAATTTATTAAGTTTTTTGGTAATTTTAAAAAAAAACCACGACCATTATCGCAG
>NZ_JBDNXE010000058.1:0-24766 GCF_047721585.1 Gluconacetobacter sp. | reverse complement strand
GCCCCCCCACCGGCGGCGGCTCCGGACGACGCCCTGCACCGGCCGCTGGCCCCCTTTGCCCGGCTGGTGGAACTCGACAGGCTGCCGCCCGACATGGTCGCCGAGGCCCACCGGCGCGCCGACGCGGTGAATTTCCACGATCTCAACACCCTGCTCGCGCACGGCTCCGGCGCGCTGACCCAGCTTGCGGAAGTCGCCGACCGCATGCTGGCCGGCCGCACCCTGGGCCAGTCCGATGCCGTGGGCGATATCGCGGCCTCGGTCCTCGACGGGGTAAAGATCCTGCGCATCGCCGACCTGCGTCGGATCGCCAGCGGCGAAGACGCGCGGCCCGGCGGCCTGCTGGCCCGTCTGGGCGGACTGGTCGGCGGCGCAAAAGATGCGCTGTCCGGCTTCGCCGAAAACCGCAAGCGTTTCACCACCCTGATGGACCAGCAGGAGGCCAGGGCCCGCACCACCATCGCGGACCTGAAGCGCAATATCGAGAATTTCGAATCGATGTACCAGGCCCTGCGGCACGCGGTGCGCGAACTGAACATCGACATCGCCGCCGGCCAGTTGGCGCTGGAACGCGGCCAGCAGGAGGCCGAGAGCCTGCGCCGGCACGCGCTGGCGACCAACGACCCGGTCGACGCCGCCGAGGTCATGGAACTGCGCGGCCGACTGGCCAATTTCGCGGGGCACCTCGCCGAACAGCGCGAGGGCCTGATGCGCGCGGCCCTGACCGTGCCGATGCTCAAGAGCACGCGTGAGGCCGCCGAGGCCCGGATCGTGGCGCTGCATTCGGCCCTGACCAAGACCATTCCCAACCTCAAGGCCGCCTGCGCGGTCGCCGTCGGACAGGTCGACAATCGCCACGCCGCCGCCGCCCGCGACAAACTCAACGAGGCCGACCGCCAGGTGCTGGGCCTGGTGGCCGACGGCGCGCTGGACGCCGCGCGCACCACGGCCACCCAGCGCGGGGTCGATCCGCGCCAGATCGAAGCCCTGTCGCAGGCCGCCGACAAGGTCACGCAGGCCCTGGCCGAAATGGCAGAAAACGACCGCCTGGCCGTCGAACGTACCCGCACGCAGGAAGCGCAGTTGCGCCAGTTGCGCGACCGGATCTCGGACGGCATGCGCACGCTCTCCGCCCGCGCGGTGGCGCCGGAATGAATGCGCCCATGACGTTCCGTTCCCTGTCAGGACCTGGTCGATGAGCAAACCCACGACACTCCTTTTCGCGGCGACCGCCGGAGCCGTGGGCGTAGCCGGCGCTACGGCTTTCCTGATCGACGCCCGGCAACCGACGGACGACCGGGCCTGCCGCCAGAACGCCGTCGCCGCGCAGGGCCAGCCCACGGCACCGGCCGGTACCCGGCCGGAGGGTCCGCAGGTCCGCAATCCGCAGGATTGCGATCATCAGGCCCATCATTCTTACCACGGCTCCGGCGGGGGCGCCTTCTTCACCCGCACCGGCAACCGCGGCGGCGATGACGACGACGCGCCGAGCACCGGCCGCACGGCCGGCAGCGGTGGCGAGGCGGAGTCGGCAGGCCATGCCGGCTTCGGCGCTAGCGCCGCCGGCCATGGGGGCGGCGGCGAATAACCGTCATTTCCCCATGGTACCCGGCATCAGGCGCATCGCATCCACCCCCCGCCCCGACTGGCAAGGCCAGGCCGACACCCTCGGCTATACGTATTACCGCAACGATGACGGCAGTTTCGCCTGGCGTGAGGACATCTGTTACGTCGTCACGCCGACCGCCGCCGAAACCCTGCGCCACGCGGCCGAAAGCCTGCATCGGATGTGCCTCGACCTGGTGGAAGAGGCCGTCCGCGCCCGGCACGGCCTGGACGAATTCCGCATTCCCCAGGCCATGCACCCGGTGGTGCGCGATTCCTGGGAACGCCGCGATGCCTTCCTGATCGGCCGCTTCGATTTCGCGTGGCAGGACGGCCAGCCGAAACTGATCGAATATAACGCCGATACACCGGCCACTTTGCCGGAGAGCACGCGCATGCAGGCGGCATGGCGGCGCGCGACACACCCCGCCGGAACCGACCGCGCACTCAGCGAAGCCGCGCTGGTCAACCACCTGATGGCCCTCCGCGCCCAGGGGCGCGTGGACGATATCGTCCACGTCGTCCCCTACCCCGACAATCGCGAGGACGCGGTCCATGCCCGCTACTATACCGACTGGGCGCGCCAGGCCGGCCTGGAGGCGGTACATTGCGAATTGCACGACCTCGAAATCAGCACCGGCGGACGATTGCTGCATCGCGGCCGCATCATCCGCTCCATGATCCGCATGTATCCGTGGGAACTGATGTTCCGCGACGCAGGCGCCCATCATCTGCGCCATTGCGGCTGCCGGTTCCTCAACCCGCCCTGGACGGCACTGCTCTCCAACAAGGCCCTTCTGCCCGCGCTCTGGCGGCGCCATCCCGGCCATCCGCTGCTGCTGCCCGCCGCCTGGACGCCCGACGGCATGGAACGCTACGTCGAAAAACCCATCCACGCGCGCGGCGGCGAGAATGTCCGCATCGTCTCCGGCACGGAAACGCTGGCGCTGGAACCCGGCACCTACGGCGCTTATCCCCGTATCTACCAGCACTATGCCGATCACCGCATCGACGGCGTCACCGCCTCCATCGGGGCATGGATCGTCGGCAGCCACTTCGCCGGGCTGACGGTCCGCGAAAGCCCCGATGCCGTCATACGCCATGCCTCGCCCATCGTGCCCCACCTGCTCGTCCCATAGCGGCCGGACATCCCACGGACGGTCCGGAAGCTATCGCCGATCCCGCAACGCCACCCCACGCGCGGCCGCCAGTTCCTCCCGCAGGCAGGCGACCAGTCGCGCCGCTGGCATGGCGCGGGCCAGGGGCGCGCCCTGTCCGGCCCACTGGGCGCCGAACCCGTGTTCTCCACACGCCTTCGCGGCGGCATGGAGCGCCTTCCCCGCATCGTAGGCGACGGGATAATCCGGCGGAACCGGCACGTTCTCCCCGTCGGCCAGCGCCGTAAAGCGATTCGCCAGCGCCCGCGCGGGCCGGCCGGAAATCAGGCAGGTCAGCCGCGTATGAAAGGCCCTCGGCCCGCTCAGTGCCGCGCGATAGGCCGTATCGGCGGCGGATTCGGGACACAGGATAAAAGCCGTTCCCAACTGGGCCGCCACCGCGCCCAGATCGAGTGCGGCGGCAATCCCCGCGCCATCCATGATCCCGCCGGCGGCGATCACCGGGCAGCGCCCCTGCCGGACCAGCAGCCGCGTCAGCGCAAGAACGCCCAGCGCATCGTCCGGCGCGGCGGGGTCGAACACTCCGCGATGCCCTCCCGCCTCGATCCCCTGCGCGACGACCGCATCCATACCGGCATCCTCCGCCGCCCGCGCCTCGTCCAGGCTGGTCACGGTAGCCAGCAGGACCGCCCCGGTCTCGCGCAGCGCCGCGACGATCTCCGCCGAAGGAATGCCGAAATGGAAACTGACGACCGGCGGCCGCACCGCGCGCAGCATGTCCAGCATCTCCGGATCATCGGCAAAGCTTTTATACGGCGCCCGCAATGCCGTCGGCGCCGACCGACCGAACCCGGCGAACGACGGCGCGAGCCACCCCCGCCATGCGTCCTCCCGCGCCGGATCGCGACGCGGTGCGGGATGGACGAACAGATTCACGTTGAAAGGACGCGCCGTCCGTTCCCTGATCCCGGCGATCATCTCCCGCGCAACGGGCGCATCGACCGCGCCGACACCGATGGACCCAAGGCCACCCGCCTCCGACACGGCCGCCGCCATGGCCGGCGTGGAAACACCTGCCATCGGCGCCTGAATCAGCGGAACGACCAAGCCAATACGATCGAAACCGGACATGAACTCACCCCCTGCATCGCGAGGCACGAGGCAGCCGCGTCCACCATGATCGACGGCACGCACACCCACCTCGAAGAACGCCGACCCGCACCCGTCCCGCCTGCGCAGCATGGTTGACCCGGCCGGGAACGGCCTCATAGACTCTCACGGCGCCTGCCGCCCACCACAAGGCCAGCCAACCGCGAGGAAATTATGGTCAAGAAAAAGAACCCCGGCACTCCTCCGGTCGCCCTGGCAGCCTCGCAGTCAGACCGCCTGTTTCACGAGATGAAAATGGAAGCGGCACGGGCGCTTGCCATGGACCCTCAGAATGTCCGGGCGCTCGCGCAGGCGATCGCCTCCACGCCGGCCAAGTCCGATCCGGACGACGAACTCTGCGACCTTCTGACGATGACACTCGACCAAGCCCGCATGGCGCAGGAGAACGGCCAGCGTTTCGGCGGCGAATGCCTGGACGCGGTATCGCGGCATCTTGCCACCCTGTCCGGGACACCTGGGCTCACCCTCGGTGGCAACATCGCGATCACCCGATGCTACGTGCGGGCGGGATTACCGGTTCCCGAAGAGCTGGCACCCGACGACCAGGCGCTCATGGAGGAAGCCGCCACGCTGTCCATCGGCGACGACGCGCATCCAGAAACAGCCTTCGCGGCTCTTCTCCATGACGCGCTCGCCACGGTCGGCGACGATCCCTCAATGTTGCAGCAAGCCTTCGCGGAAATCCTCCCCGGAATTCCGGCAGCCGCCAGACGCATGTTGTGCAGGTTGGCTGCCGCCAATCCCGACAGGCGCCTCGAACCGCTGGCCTGCGCATGGCTTCTCGATCCCTCCGAATCGGTCAGGAACGGCGCGATCGACGGCCTGGGCGATCGGCTGGCCGCCGGTATCCTCAGCGCGCAGGCACTCAGCCGCCTGGTGGTCCTGAGAACGTGGATCGTCCATAAATCCGCTCGGCGGCGCCTGGACACCCTGGTTCGGAACGCCATCCGCTCGGACATTTCTCCCGATCAGGCAGCCGTGTCGCCCTACCGCATCGTGGGGTACGTCTCCAGCCCCGTCGATGGCGCAGGCGCCCAGAGCCTCGGGGTCGCCCTGCAGAAAGGGCGGGCACGATCCATCGCCCTGGTCCTGCTCAAGCAGCAGTTCGGCATCAAGGATGCCTATATCGCCCCCTGCGCCAGCGCGGCGGACCAGCGTTCCATCCTGCAACAGATTGCGGGTCCCGGCCAGAAAGGCGACATCTCGCCGGAGTACCTCCAGGTCGTGCTGGGCATCGCATTGGCCGACGGCCTCCATAACGGAGCCTATCCGGCCCCCGGCCTGGTCGATGTCGTGGACGCATGCGCCATAACCGCGCTGCGCCCGGAGCATGACGCATCCATCCAGGCAATGCTCGACAGATACGATCCAGAAGGCGACCTCGCATCCCTCGACGCAAAGGAATGCGAGACGCTCATTGCCGCCAGTGCGGACTGGGCGGCCCTCCATCCCGTCATCGCCAGTTGGTTCGAAGACAGGGACGACATGTTCGACGGCGCCGAATCCTCCGAGGCCCAAGCCCAGGCACTATGGAAACACATTGAAACACAACGGAATTTCTGGGCATCCATCATCGCGCGCATGGCCCTGCTCCTGAAGGACCGCCAGGACCCCCTCGCACTTTCCTTCGCGGTCACGGCCCGCGCGCTCATCCACGGCCGGCCGCTCCAAAAGATTCCCATAATGTTCACCATTTTCGATCAGACTTTCGAGGCACGTCTGATGGGCCATTCCACGATGGATGATGAAATGCCCGAGGAAGCCGCCGAAGAGCTCATGACTCTCATGATGAATCTCATGTCTCCCCCGAAAAAGACGCCCAAACGGTCATCCCGTGGCACGCCCCCACGGAAAGCCACCCCCAGGAAGCCGAAATAACATTCCCCGAAATGACGCCCCCACGGCAAGACGTCATCGGAACTGCAACCAGAAAGGCGGCTTGATGTCACAGTCATTTCCCCGAGGCGCCATGGCTGGCAGCCGGCTCGCCCTGCCCGGCCTCATCACCCTTGCCATGCTTGCCGCGGCTGGCCGGCCGGCACATGCCGCCTCGCACGTCGTTCCCGCGCTGGCGGAGGGAAGCCTCGACGATCGCTCGCGCCTCGATCTCGCCGCCGGCGGCCTGACAGCATCGGTCACGCTGAAAGCGTCGACGCGATGCGGCATGGCCATGGCCTGGCAGCCAGCCGATCCCAACCCGCCCGCCACCTGCCGCATCGCCACCTTATCCATCAGGGCCAGGGGCCAGACTCACCCGGCCCCGTTTCCGCTGGCCCCCTATGGACAGGATGCCGGATTGATGGCCCTGAGGGCGAGCATCCAGAGACTGGATGCCACCTCTTCCCTGCCGCAGATCATGGTTTCAGCCTATACCGGCGGCGCGCATTGCTGCGAGACGACCTCCATCTTCGGCCAGCGTGCGGACGGCCAATGGGTACATGCCGACCTCGGCATGCAGGATGGCGGCGGCCCACCGGCCGTAATCGCCGTACCGGGCGCACCCGACCCGGTCATCGTGACGTACGATCAGGCGTTTCTCTACACCTTCGCCTCGCATGCCGGCTCCTTCGCCCCCATCATTCTCCATCGCTATCACGACGGCCAACTGACGAATGTCAGCGACGATCCGGCATATCAGGCCTACCTGAAAGAGGACCTGGCAAAACAGACCCGGCAATGGGAAGCCTCCGGCCGGTCGGAGCCCAACGGTTATCTGGCCTATTACGTCGCGACCAAAGCCCGCCTCGGCCAGCTCGCCGCCGCCTGGGCATACATGCTGCCACGCGCGCAGAGTTCGGCGAAAAGCGGCTTCGGCGTATCGGCATGCAGCCTGAAATCGCCCGAGGAAACCGCGAACGGCCGCTATTGCTCCAAGGCCGATCGCGCCCCCCTTCCTTTCCCGCAGGGGCTGGCCATCTTCCTGACCCGCAACGACTATATTTCGGAGGCACAGGCCCGCTCGCTCCTGTCCGACAAGCCCGCGACGGGCGCCGGCTCCGCGCCGTCCGGCCCCTACCATCCCGATTTCTCCTGCGATCCTCCGCCAGCCAACAATGGCGTCGCCACGATGCTATGCCATGACAGCGAGGCCGCACGGCACGAGCTGATGTTCGATCAGGTCTATTACGCGCTGCGCCATCAGGCCGGCGAGGACGGATGGAAAGACCTGAAGCAACAGGTCGTCCTCGATGAAAACGCGGCCAACCAATCCTGCGGCCTCCCCGTTCCCGGCGACGGGCCGCAAGACCTGCCGCCGAACGGCGCTGCCTGTTACAACGACGCCATGGACCGCCTGGCGGCGCAATATCGCGTCCGGCTCTCCGGCGCGGCACGCATGGAAAGCCAGCGTCCGCTGGAGCGTCACATCGCCCTCCAGAAAAAACTGGTCGAACTCGGCTACCTGCCCGCCGACACGGTCGTGGACGGCGTGTATGGCGAATCCACGCGCGCGGCAATCACGGCCTGGCAGCAGGCCACCCACCGCCCGGCAACCGACGGCTTCCTCTCCGACGACGACGCCGCCACGCTGATCCCGCCACCGGCCGAAACCGCGCCGGTCACCCCCCAGCCGCTGCCTACCACGACCACGACCACGGCCGCAGCCACCGACACACCACCGCCCCCGGCCACCGCGCCTGTCACCTCACCGGCCGCAGGCGCAAGCACAGGCGCACAGCGGTCCACCGGCCTATCCGTCGGGTTGATCCTGCCTCTCGTCATCGCATGCGCCATGGCAGCACTGATCGCGATCCGCGTCAGCCGCAGACGCGGCGACCGCGATTCTTCGTAACCGGAGGCAAACGGGCCGTCCCGCCGCCGATCCTGACGATCGGCGGCGGGAAAGACCCCTCTACCCGATCACCTCGTCGATGATCGTCTCATCCTGCGGAATCTGGCCATCGAGCATCAGCATGGCCAGACCATGGACCAGGGCCCAGGCTTCGATGGCACGGGTCGCAGCCTCGCCCCCCTGCTGGGCGGCCATCAACGCCGCATTGGCCCGAAGCAATCTCGCAGCCTCCGTATCCAGCGTTCCAGCGGCCTTAGCGGGTGCCAGAACCGGCGATGCGAAGATCAGGCGAAACAGGGCCGGATTGGCCAGCGCAAACCGCACATAGGCCCGCCCCGTTGCCGCAAAGCCGGTGCAGCCGCCGCCCGCCGCCTGCGCCGCCGCATGTTGCGCCACGCCGAGTTGCGCCAGTCCCTCCAGCGCCAACGCCGTCAGCAGCGCCTCCTTGTCGGGAAAATGGCGATACACCGAGGTGGCGCTGACCCCGACCCCCCGCGCCACCGCGCGCAGCGACAGCGAGTCCACGTCCCGTTCCGCCAGCAGCCGCAGCCCCTCGGCAATCAGCGCCGCGCGCAGGTCGCCATGATGATAGGCGGCCTTCTTTATGTTGACACTGTTATCATTCCTGTCCATATTAACAGCGTAAACATTGGAGGCTCCCATGGGAAGCCCAATCGAAACGCTGATCCGTGGCGCGGTGACCAGGGGCGTCGAGGCCTTGGCCACGTTCAACCGCCGACGCATGCCCACCCCCACGCACGCCAACCCGTTCCTGACCGGCCTGCACACGCCCATGACCGAGGAACGGACACTCACCGAACTGGCCGTGACAGGCACGATCCCCGCCGGGCTCGACGGGCGCTACCTGCGTATCGGCCCCAACCCGGTCGCACCCGATCCCGCCTCCTATCACTGGTTCATCGGTGATGGCATGGTGCACGGGCTCGCGCTCGCCGACGGCCGGGCCGTCTGGTATCGCAACCGCTGGATCCGTTCCAACGCCGTCGCCAGGGCACGCGGCGTCGCCCCCGCGCCGGGGCCGCGCCATGATTTCGATACGGTAAATACCAATGTCGTCGCGATCGGCGGCCGCACCTTCGCCCTGGTCGAGGCAGGCAGCTACCCGGTCGAACTCGGCGAGACGCTCGACGACCAGTGCTACAATCCGTTCGACGGCACGCTGCAAGGCTCCTTCAGCGCGCACCCGCACCGCGATCCGAAAACCGGCGAACAGCACGCGATCTGCTACGAGGGCCGCGAACCGGGTATCATCCGCCACGTCGTCGTCAATGCCACCGGGCAGGTGGTCCGCGAAGAACCGGTCGCTGTGAAGCACGGCCCGATGATCCATGATTGCGCAATCACCGATCGCTTCGTGATTATCCTCGATCTACCGGTCACTTTTTCGATGAAGACCCTCGTCGCGGGACACGGCTTCCCCTATCGCTGGAACCCGGCACACGCCGCACGGGTCGGGCTGATGCCGCGCCAGGGCCGGCAGGAAGACGTCATCTGGTGCCCGGTGCCCCCTGGATATGCCTTCCACGTCGCCAACGCCCATGATACGGCAGACGGAAAGGTTATCCTGGATTTATGTGTCTATGATACGATGTTCGGGACCGGCGCTCAGGGGCCGGATTCACGATCACGCGGACTGGAACGCTGGATCATCAACCCTGCCGACCGCACGGTCACCATCCGCACGCTCGACGCCGCACCGCAGGAATTTCCCCGCCCGGACGAACGTTTCTTCGGCCAGCCCTACCGCTATGTCTGGAGCCTCGCCCTGCCGCCAGATCCAGCCGATCGCTTCCTCGGCGCCACGGCGCTCTACGCGCACGACCTTACGACGGGCGAACGGCAGATCCACGATTTCGGCGCCAGCCACTATCCCGGCGAGTTCGTCTTCGTGCCCGAGACAGCGGACAGTCCCGAGGGGCATGGCTGGCTGATCGGCTTCGTCATCGACATGGCGACAGAAACGACCGACCTCGTCATCCTCGATGCCCGCCGGTTTCAGGAACCACCCGTCGCAACCATTCATCTGCCCCACCGCGTACCGCCCGGCTTCCACGGCAACTGGATCGGCAGGGGTGAAACCCGATGAACAGTCTGCGCCGTCGCAGCCCCGGTCTTGCGCTCATTTTGCTCGATCTGACGGTAAATTTCGCCGCTCCCGTGCTGATCTACGACCGGATGCAAGCCGGCTGGGGCGACGTGCAGGCACTCCTGGCCTCATCCATGCCGCCGTTGCTGTGGAGCGTCGGCGGATTCGTGATCAGGCGACGGATTGATGCGCTTTCCCTCATTGCCCTGGCCGGCATCGCGCTCTCACTGCTCGCCTTCATCGGCAGCGGATCGGCACGACTGCTGGAGTTGCGCGAACAGGCGGTGACATTTCTGATCGGCTTGGCCTTCCTCTTCTCGGCTGTGATCGGCAAGCCACTGATCGCCCCGCTGGCACGGGCCACAATGGCACGCCAATCCTCCCAGGCCCTCGCCGATTTCGACGCGCACCGAAACGATGTCCGCGTCCGGTACACCATCATGGTCATGACACTGGTGTGGGGTTTCGGTCTCCTGGCAAACGTCGTCGTCTCGGTCGCGCTCATCTACAGCCTGCCGATCAGCACATATCTCGTGGTCGGCCCGATCCTCGGCTACGCCACAATGGGGGGCCTCGCGCTATGGACGCTTCTGTACCGGCGCCATCGGATACGGCACGGCACCATGGGCCAGGCCCCGACCACGACATAAGACACAATCTTAACGATTTACTAATCCTTGAAAGAGACCGTACCGGCTCCCACTCCGCCCATGGAAAAGCCCGATGACCAGGATCGCCCCCATACAACCGGAGTCGATCCCCATCTCCTTTCCAGGAGCAGAGAGCGACACCTCGAAGGCCGGGGGCGCCCCGCCCGGCGGCGGCAACCGTTCCGACAAGTCTCCGCCCCCCGCTGAAGGCGATACCGTCACCCTGTCGCCCGAAGCCATTGCGGCATTGGCCTTCCTTTCAGCCGAGGCGGCAAACAGCCCCGAAGCCCTCCACAACGTCCCCCTCCCATCGGCCGCACTTCCAGCCGACTCAGACCAGATCATGGACCCGGACACGCCACTTGTCCCGGCAGGCCAGATCCCGCCGGCCGCCGACGACGCCGCGCAAACCACCATGGATCAAGCTTTCATCATGATGGCGACCGCTGAAGAAATGTCCAATCCCGCCACCCGGGAACGGGCTTATGAACATACCCTGATGTCGGCTCCGGATCAGGCCACCTCGCCGGCCCGCCACGAGAGCACCGCCCTTCTCCCGAAGCAGGCTCAAACAGACCCCACGATCCCCGACAGGACACAAAGCGGCGGCCGCGCGACCGAGGAAGAGATATTGACCGAACGTCTGCTCAACAGCGGACTGGATCAAGAACCGGGCACGCATCTCCCGGCCGCTCGCCATATCGGCAACAGGCCGCACATCACGCAGACCGATACCGACGCCATCGTGCCGGACCTTTCCCCCGACCTCACAGAGACGCTCGATCCCGAATCCCTCGCCCAGGAGGTCCAACATTTCCCCGGAGTCGACGAGCGAATGGTCGCAATGTATGCGCCCGCCATGGGTAACCGCACGATCCAGGAGCCCGTGCAGGAAACCGAGGGTGAGGACCTGTCCCCGGAGCCGACCGGTCAGGTAACCGGTGCCTTTCTCGACACCGTCGCTGCCTGGCAGGGCCGCCGGCTGAACGCGCTCTATCCTGCGATCTTCTTCGAGACATTGCGAATGAGGATCCGTGACGACGGCATTGTGTGCGAAAAACCGGTACATCTTGTGCTGGGCATGCGCCTCGACGGCACAATTGACGTTCTCGGCCTATGGATCGAACAGCACGAAAGCCCCGCACTGGGGCAGCACATCATGGATGCGCTAAAGAAGCGGGGCGTGGAAGATATCCTGATGGCTGTGGTCGATGAGCATGACGACTTTCCGGCTGCCATCCACACGGCCTTCCCGCAGGCACTGATCCACCCCTCGATCGACCAGCTGTTGCACCATCTGCCCGATTTCGCCGCTTTGCAGGGCTATCCACCCATCGCCGGGAAAATGCCCTTCGCCACAGTTGCGGACAGCCCATGGGGACGGATGCTCCTATCCGCCACGAGCGCCATCAAGGCGATGCAGGCAATGCTCGCACGGGCTGTCCAGGCACGCGGCTATTTCCCCAACGACCGGGCCGCGCTGGCTTTTCTATTCCTCATCCTGAACCCAGCTAGAAAAGCCGCGTCGTGAGAAACCTTGAATCCCAGGTCGTTACATGCGCACCAAGGCAAGACCATAAAACACGGCCGCAAGGCCGAGTAGCGTAAAAGCGACACCGAGAACCCGGCCACGATGGCGGCGCACGCATTCCCGGGACTGGTCGGGGGTCATGGCAAACGGTTGGTCCATCACCGGCCTCCTCAGCCCATGATCAGGAAATGATCGGCCAACAGGCCGCAGAACAGCAGGAACAGATAGAGCAGCGAGAAGCGGAATGCCCGCCGCGCCGCGCCGTCACCGGTCAGACTTACGCCTGCCGCATCCTGCCGGTCACGCAGCACGCCCACCGCACATCCCACGAATCCGGCATTCAGCAGCACCGCGGTGGCGGAATACAGCCATCCCGCCTGATGCAGCACCGACGGCACCAGCGACACCGCCGAGAGGATCAGCGTATAGATCAGGATCTGCCAGCGCGTATGCCGGGCCCCGCGCACCACCGGCAGCATCGGAATGCCCGCGCGGCCGTAATCCTTGCACGCATAAAGCGACAACGACCAGAAATGCGGTGGTGTCCACAGGAACACGATCGCGAACATCACAACCGGCATCACATCCAGCGATCCGGTCGCCGCCGCCCAGCCGATCATGGGCGGAAACGCGCCAGCCGCCCCGCCGATCACGATGTTCTGCGGCGTCGAGCGCTTCAGCCACATCGTGTAGATCACGGCATAGAAGAAGATCGAAAACGCCAGGATAAACGCGGCCAGCGCATTCGTCGCCAGCCACATCAGCAGCACCGACGCCGTCGACAGACCGATGCCGAACCCCAGCGCCTGATCCTGATGAATGCGCCCGTCAGGAATGGGACGCCGCGCGGTACGGGTCATGATCGCGTCGATATCGCGGTCATACCACATATTGATCGCACCTGCCGCACCCGACGCCATGCAGATGCACAGGATGGCAACGCACGCGACCACCGGGTTCAAATGGCCCGGCGCCATGGCCATGCCGGCCGCACCGGTAAACACCACCAGCGAGATCACGCGCGGCTTGAGCAGCGCGAACCAGTCGCGGGCCTCGGTCCCGACCAGCGCCGCGTCGAAACGCGGCGTTTCGGAGGCAGATGCGCTGGCGCTCATGCCCCGGCTCTCCCGACCATGAAGCCGGCGAAAGAGTCACGCGGCGCGGGCGAGGGCAACGTCCATTCCAGGGTCCGGGCACCCGCCCCCCAGTAATTGCCCGAAACACGGCGTCGCCCCAGCAGCGCCACGGCCAGCACGGCAACGAAGGCGAGCATCGACAGGCCCTGCATCGCCACACCCGCCATCACGCCGCCCGGCAACACGCTCAAGACGCTGCCGCCGACCGCCAGCGCCACATGCAGGCGTCCCATCCACTCAGGATAGGCGCCACCGGCCATCTTGCCGATCCAGTAATAAAAACCGCCAAACGCGGCAAACAGCGCCGCCGGCAGCACGAGTGCATGCGCACCGGCCCCGCCATCCGCCAGCACCTGCAACGGCGCAGCAACCAGCATCGCCATGAAGGCGACCGCCCACAGCATCGGCACACGGAAGACCGGCCGCCCGGCCATAATCGTCCTGCCCCACGCCACCAGCAGTACCAGCATCGGCAACGCCATGACGGCCTGCTCGATCAGCGGCCGCGCGTCAGGTTGCGCCATCAACCCCGTGGCAAAGACATCATGCACCCAGACCGACGCCCCGCCGACCGAGAGTACGACCATCGCCCCCAGGGCGGTTTCGCGCAGGCGCAGTCCGACACCCGAAAAGGTTTCGACCAACTGGCAGATCACACCGGCCGCCGGCAGCAGCAGCAGCCCGACTTCCGGGCCGGAAAAGGCATGCATCGCCCTTACCACAATATCGAAGCCCGCACCGGCCAGCAGACCGCGCGTCAGCGCCGCCGCCAGCACCGGAAGGACGATCACCATCATCATCGCCGTCAGAACCTGTGCCCAGACGAACAGCGGCATGGCACCCAGCGCGACGGTACGGCCACGCATATTCAGGGCCGTGGCAACAATATTGATCGCCAGTCCCAGCATCGCCACGCACCAAAGCACCATCGCGGCCGCCGTGGACACACCGGCCACGACCAGACCGAAGCTGAGGGCCACCCCGGCCCAGCAGGCCAGATTCAGGCGGCGGAACGCCATATCGGGCGCGCCCAGCAGCAGTGGCACGAACCACGAACCGAAGCCTCCGACCAGAGCAGGCAGGGCGCAGAACAACACCATCAGCGCGCCGTGATCGATCGCCATCCGGCCCCACGAGGCATCTGTATCCGCCCCGATGCGCAACGGCAGCGCCAGCCCCCCGCCGATCAGGCCGGCCAAAACCGCCATGACCAGATAAAGCGTTCCAACCGCCTTATGGCCGCTTAGGCCGCCGCCCCGCATCAGGAAGCCCCCGGCTGCGACCTTCGTCCGGACCTGCCTCTCTGCCGGCATACGCCACTTCTCCTGCGCCGATGGGTCGCCCGGAGGGCGACCGTGCTCGAAATCATGATCATGTTACCGAAACTGGACACTCAAGACGAGAGCCAGCAGCCCCCGCCTCCGGCATGGCCGGCATTCCGGTCATGCCGACACGGCGGAGCTGCTTCAGGCGGCGGGCTTCTCCACGCGGGCCGGCGCGGCCAGGCGCGGCAGGGTAACCAGCGTGAACAGACCGGCAGGCGGCACCGGCTGAATGGTGGCGCGGGCCAGATCGTCAGGCGGCAGCAACGCTTCCATCGCGAAGTCCGGATGCCAGCCCAGCGAATGCGAGGCCCGCGCCATGCCGCGTTCGACCGCCAGCCGCACGCCGCCCGTGGCCAGGAAATGGTTGACGAACAGGATATGCCCACCCGGCCGCACCACGCGCTTCAGTTCCGCCAGCAAACGGCGGGGATTGGGCACGACCGACGCTACGAACATCGCCACCGCGATATCGAATGACGCATCCGCGAACCGCGTATCCTCGGCATCCATTTCCAACAGGGCGTCGATATTGCGCAGGTTCATCCGCGCCACCCGCTGGCGCGCACGATCCAGCATGTCGCCCGACAGGTCGATTCCGGTAATGCGCTTGTCAGCGCGATAATGCGGCAGGGCCAGACCGGTACCCACGCCGACCTCCAGCACCGCCGCCCCCGGCAGGCCATTCACGGCAGCGACCGCCCGCTTGCGCCCGAAAGCCGAAACACCACCGAAGACCGTGTCATAAACTCCGGCCCACCGGCGATAGGCGGCCTTGACAGCCGCGGCATCGAGGGCTGAACGCGGAACCGGGGCGCAGGCAAGGCCAGCCGCGGCATCCGCCTCGGCTGGCGCATCTTGAAGAACGTTGCTCATCGGGAACCCTCTGTGCCCTGCCGGGCGATTGTCTTCAAGGGGATAGCGGACCAAAGCCCCATGCCACAGCGCAAATCACCCATTCCTTTTCCTCGTCCGCCGTCCCGGCGCCCGTTATTCGCCACCGTCGAGCCGCCGCAGGATGCAGTCCCAGATCAGCCCGGCGGAATTGATGCCATCGAAACGATCGATTTCCTGCAACCCCGTGGGCGACGTGACATTGATCTCCGTCAGCCAGTCCCCGATCACGTCGATCCCCACGAAGATCAGCCCCTTCTCTCGCAGCATCGGCCCGATCGCCTCGCAGATCTCACGATCCCTGGGACTGAGTTCGACCTGCACGGCCTTGCCGCCCACATGCATGTTCGACCGCGCCTCGCCCTGCGCCGGCACGCGGTTGATCGCACCGATCGGCGCGCCATCGGCCAGGATGATCCGCTTGTCCCCCCGGCGCACCGCCGGCTCATAGCGTTGAATCATCAGCGGCTCCCGCGAACGCGCGAAATGCATCTCCAGCAACGAATTGAGGTTCTCGTCATCTTCGCGGATGCGAAACACACCCGCCCCGCCATTGCCGAACAGCGGCTTGACGATGATATCGCGCCATTCGGCGCGGAAATCGCGGATCGCCAGCACATCCCACGTCACCAGGGTCGGCGGCATCAGGTCAGGAAAATGCGTGACCAGCAGCTTCTCGGGTGCATTGCGCACCCATTC
This sequence comes from Gluconacetobacter sp., assembly GCF_047721585.1. Classification (NCBI taxonomy): domain Bacteria; kingdom Pseudomonadati; phylum Pseudomonadota; class Alphaproteobacteria; order Acetobacterales; family Acetobacteraceae; genus Gluconacetobacter; species Gluconacetobacter sp. The sequence continues at coordinate 8,744 of NZ_JBDNXE010000058.1, read as the reverse complement.
CGGGTCATTGACCACCAGGGCCTTGCCCGGCCCGACGCCATGCACATGCTCCAGCATATGGGTGGCGCTGATATAGGCCATATCGAAGGGCGGGTCCTGGCGCATCAGGATCACATCCATCGCGGCAAGGTCGATCACCTGCTCATCGCCCAGCTCGGCATGATCGCCCGCAACCCGCCGCACCCGCACCGGGCGCGCCCGCGCCGTCAGCCGCTCGGCCCGCGTGCCACCGGCCACACGCCCCTCACGCAGGCTCAGCCCCTGCACCTGGTAGACGAACAGATCATACCCCCGCGCCTGTGCTTCCAGCATCAGGGCAAAAGTCGAATCACCATTGATGTCGATCCCCGACAAGGGGTCCATCTGCACGGCAACCTTCAGCGAGCGGGACATGAACGCGACCTCCAGGCACAATCCGATACCTTGATGACACGATCTGTCACCGGCCCCTGCTTCTTAGTCGAGTTCTCGGCCGCGAAAAACCTCATAGCGCATTCATCCCGACAGGTTCGGGGTAGGAAATGGCCATAATCTCGATCAGGTCCGCACCCGACGGGGTCATGACCCGCACTTCATCCCCCACATGGCCACCAAGCAGGGCTCGTGCGATCGGCGATGCCAGACTGACCTGCCCCACCGCCAGATCAGCCTCGTCCACCCCCACGATCACGACCGTCCGCTCCTGGTCCTCCTCCGTCACATAAGTCACGGTGGCCCCGAAGAAGACCCGATTCCGCTGGGTCTGCGCCGCCGGGTCGACCACGATCGCCTTCTCGATCCGGCGCGTCAGGAATCGCACACGCCGGTCGATCTCGCGCAGGCGCCTCTTGCCGTACAGGTAGTCGCCATTTTCCGAACGGTCGCCATTGCCAGCGGCCCAGGACACGATCTCCACGATCCGCGGCCGCTCTTCATACAGCAGGGCACTCAGTTCCCGCCGCGTCGCCGCCATGCCGGTCGGGGTAATGTAGCGAGACACCCCGTCTATGGCGCGCGGCCGCGCCTCGTCATCGTCGTCATCATCGTGCGTCATGGGCCGCATACTGCCTCAGCAGGCAGTGAGTGCAAAATGGATGTGCCCTTCCAGCCGTGCCCCCGGCGCCAGGATCGTGATCCCCCGGTCGGTCACGCCGGCGTGGTTCAGCGCATCGTTCATGTTGCTCACCGGCTCGATCGCGATAAAATTCCTGTCCGGCGGGGTAAACAGCACGAGGTGCCGAAAGGTCGGGCTGGCCGAAATGGTCAGTGCCAGCCCGTCATCCGGCCAGCGCAGAAAGGCCGCGCCATCCCAGCCGGCATAACAATTGTCGATCGCCTGGTCGGTGACGGCGCGCATATGCTCGAACGACCATTCGCCCGTGGCCGGCACGCGCAACGCCGGCAGGTGCCGCTCGTCATTCGTCCACACCGTATCGGCCAAAAACCCCACCTTCACCCCGCCACGCCGGGGAAAATAAGGATGGAACCCCAATCCGACCGGCTGCGGCCGCTGGTCGATATTCTCGATCACCATCCCCACGGCCAGGCTGTCCTCGCGCAGGTCGAAACGGGTCTGCGCACGGTAGGCGAACGGCCATTCATCCATCGGGCGATCATAGGGCGGATGCCATTCCAGTTGCAGCGTGGCACTATCGTCGGCCAGCAATTCCAGTTCCCAGGGATGTTCCCAGGCATTGCCGTGGATCACATGCGGCTCGCCGCCGAAATTCGGTTTCATCCTGTATTCCGCGCCATCGAAGCGAAAATGCCCGTCCGCGACGCGATTGGAGAACGGCACCAGCGGATAGGCCGCAACCGTGTGCCCCTTCTGTGCCAGCAGGTTCGGGTCGCTGACGGCTTCGAGCACGCAGACCCCGCCACTTTTCCAGAAGGTCACCGCACCGCCCAGTTCGGGAAGCAGGCCAAGCCGCGCCGCTCCCGCCTTCAGTTCGATCATCCGTTTCTGTTCCCGTCCCTGTTCACCCCAGAGCTTTCCCACCGGACACAGGTCGGTGGAAATGCTCTGACTTAATTGTCTTTACGAACATCCTCACCCGTTCGACCGCAAAGATTCAAACAGGATCTACTCTCCAGAGCCATATCCGTTCACACTGGTTCACCGATATGACTCTAGACTATTGATTTTTCGAGCATCTTTATCCGAACAGATCAATCCATCTGGTCGGATGATGCTCTAGCGTCCGCCCCGCCGACGGCCACCGCGCGCCTTGGCCGGGTCGTAACCGCCACCACCCGGCCCCAGCGGTTCAGGCCCCTGCCCTTTCCGCCGTGGCGGCCGGCCGGTGCTGCCGGCGACACCCGCTGTCGATACCGGCACGGGCACCGGGTCCAGACCCAGATCCAGTGCCTCCAGCCGCTTGATCTCGTCGCGCAGCCGCGCGGCGGTCTCGAATTCCAGGTCCGCCGCCGCCGCGCGCATCCGCTTTTCCAGTTCCGCGATGGTACTGCCCAGATCCTTGCCGACAAATTCCGCCACGTCGGCCCCCTTGGTCGGCGTAACGGTCACGTAATCCTGCTCGAAGACCGAGGAAAGCGCCTCGCCGATATGCTTGCGGACCGATTGCGGCGTGATCCCGTGTTCGGTGTTCCATTCCGACTGTCTTGCCCGCCGCCGCGCGGTTTCCTCGATCGCATAGCGCAGGCTGTCCGTCATGGTATCGGCATACAGCAGCACGCGCCCGTCGATATTGCGCGCCGCCCGCCCGATGGTCTGGATCAGCGAGGTGCGTGAGCGCAGGAACCCCTCCTTGTCCGCATCCAGGATCGCTACCAGCGAGCATTCCGGGATATCCAGCCCCTCGCGCAGCAGGTTGATGCCGATCAGCACGTCGAACGCTCCCAGGCGCAGGTCGCGGATAATCTCGATCCGCTCCAGCGTATCGACGTCGGAATGCAGGTAACGGACCCGGATACCGGCTTCGTTCATGTAGTCCGTCAGATCCTCGGCCATGCGCTTGGTCAGGGTCGTAACCAGCACCCGGCCTCCGGCCGCGATCGTCGTGCGGCACTCCGCCAGCAGATCGTCCACCTGCCGCTCCACCGGCCGGATCTCGGTCACCGGATCGATCAGCCCGGTGGGGCGGATCACCTGTTCGGCGAACACGCCCCCCACTCGCCCCATCTCCCATGGCCCCGGCGTGGCACTGACGAAGACCGTCATCGGACGAAATTTGTCCCACTCCGCGAATTTCAGCGGCCGGTTATCAAGACAGGACGGCAGGCGAAACCCGAATTCCGACAGGATCGACTTGCGCGCGAAATCCCCCCGCTCCATGCCGCCGATCTGCGGCACGGTCACGTGACTTTCATCGACGATCAGCAACGCATCCTCGGGTAGGTATTCGAACAGCGTCGGCGGCGGGTCGCCCGCCTTGCGGCCCGAGAGATAACGGGAATAATTCTCGATCCCCTTGCAGACGCCGGTCGTCTCGATCATCTCGAGGTCGAACGTGGTCCGCTGCTGCAACCGTTCGGCCTCCAGCAATTTGCCTTCCGCCGTAAAGTCGGCCAGCCGCTGGCGCAATTCGTGCTTGATACTGGTCACCGCCTGGGTCAGCGTCGGGCGCGGCGTCACGTAATGACTGTTGGCGTAGACGCTGACCTCCTGCAGGTCCCCGGTCTTGTCGCCGGTCAACGGATCGAATTCGGTGATCGAATCGATCTCGTCGCCGAACAGCGAAACCCGCCAGGCCCGATCCTCGTTCTGCACCGGAAAAATATCGACGGTCTCGCCCCGCACGCGAAAGGTCCCGCGCTGGAAGGCGGCATCGTTGCGGCGATATTGCAGTTCGACCAGCGCCTTGACCAGCTTGTCGCGGTCGATCTCGCCCCCGGTTTCCAGCCGCACCACCATGCGCGAATAGGTCTCGACCGACCCGATACCATAGATGCACGACACCGAGGCCACGATGATGACGTCGTTGCGCTCCAGCAGCGCCTGGGTGGCGGCATGGCGCATCCGGTCGATCTGCTCGTTGATCTGGCTGTCTTTCTCGATATACGTGTCCGAGCGCGGCACATAGGCTTCCGGCTGGTAGTAATCGTAGTAGCTGACGAAGTATTCCACCGCATTGTCGGGGAAGAACTGCTTCATCTCGCCATAGAGCTGTGCCGCCAGGGTCTTGTTCGGCGCCAGGATCAGCGTCGGCCGCTGGGTGGCCTCGATGATCTTCGCCATCGTGAAGGTCTTGCCCGACCCCGTCACGCCCAGCAGCACCTGATCGCGTTCTCCCTCGTCGATCCCGGCCACCAGTTCGGCGATGGCGCGCGGCTGGTCGCCCGCCGGTTCGTAGGGCGACTGGATGACCAGCCGCCGCGTCTTCTCCTTCGCCGGCTGGCGTTCGGGCTGGAAGGTCACGATCTCTTCCGACGGATCGGGACGACGGGTCTTTTTGCGGGCGGGCGCGGGCATGGTTCAGGACTGTGGGGATCACACGGCGCCAGCGCAAGAGCCCTAACGCGCACATCAGCCGGCACGCCAGGATTACCGATTCGATTTTGGAATCCCGCCGCCGGTCCCTACACTGGTCGGATGGACGGTACCCTGTCCCCCCAATCCGCCCCCTATGTCCGGGTCGTCGATCTGGAAACCAGCGGCCGCGACGCCGCCCATGGCGGCGTCGTCGAGATCGGCTGGCAGGATGTGATGCACACACCCGACGGCTGGCATCTGGCAGCGCCTCCCTGTGCGCAACTCACTTATCCCGGCGGCCCGATCGCACCATGGACCACAGCGATCCACCACATCACCGACCAGGACGTGTGCGACGCCCCGCCGATCACCGCCGTCGCGCCCGCAATCCTCCATCCGCCGGCTCGCCCTCAGGCGTTCGCAGCCCACCGCGCCAGTTTCGAGCAGACTTGGCTGCGCGCCCTCCTGCCTCCCACATTGATGGCCGGCACCAGATGGATCTGCACCTATAAATGCGCGCTGCGCCTGTGGCCGGACGAACCCGGCCATTCCAATCAGGGGCTGCGCTATTCCCGCCGCCCGGCGGGACTGGAGAAGCATCTGGGCAATCCCGCCCATCGCGCAGGCCCCGATGCCTACGTCACGGCCCACCATCTGCGCGACATGCTGGCGCTGGCATCAGTGGAGCAATTGCTGCGCTGGTCGCGCCAACCGGCGCTTCTGGTAAAAGTGCCGCACGGCCCGCTGCGGGGCCGCCGCATCGGCACACTGACATCCTCCGATCTCGACCGACTGCTGGCCAGCCCCAAGCCACCCGGCCCCGATCTGGCCTTCGCTCTTCGTACGGAACGCGCCCGCCGCGCGGGGCGCGACGACGCCTCTGCACAGCAACTCGCGCTCCCACTCTAACGTCTCCGAAGGACTGCGAGGTTCAGCCTTCGACAGGCGCGGGTACCCGCGCCTGCCGCATCAGGTCCGCCTGCCGCGCCGCCAGTTTGGCCGCATCGAAATCGGCGATGAGTTCCTGGAACAGTCGGTACCAGTTCAGCTTCGCCCCCAACCGCAGGAACACGCTGCCAAGACCGATCGCCGAGCGGTCCACCAGCACAAACTCACGCGGCGGGCGCACTCCCCCGGTCTGTTTCAGGCCGGCATACACCCGCTCGGCCACCACGCGGCCATATTGCGGGTCGTCATTTTCCTGGATCGCCCGCACCCGATCCTGCATCAGCGGCTCATAGATAAAGCGTGCCCACTCGTTCAGCACCCGCATGGTCTCGCGCGACATGTCGGTAAAGCCCCATGCCTGATAGGCATGATAAGCCAGATCCTCGTCATTGGTCTCCAGCGCGCGATACAGGTCAATGATCCCCTGCACGAACCGCGCCGGGAAGATCCGAATCGCCCCCATATCCAGCAGATTCAGCCCATAATCGGACCGCACGGTGAAATTGCCCATATGCGGGTCACCATGGATCACACCATTGCGATAGAGCGGCACATACCAGGCATGGAACAGCGCCCGCGCCATGGCATTGCGCTGCTCCTGCGCGGGGTCGGTATCCAGCACCGACTGCACGCCCCGCCCATCCAGCCAGTCCATCACCAGCAGCCGCCGCGTCGTCAGGTCCTCGACCGGCATCGGTATACTGACATCGGAACACTCGGCCAGCATCAGGTTGTAAAGCCGCAGGTTCGCCGCCTCGCGCAGATAGTCGAGTTCCTCCTGCAACCGGGCCGTCAGCTCCACCAGCACGTCGTCCTGCTTGATCGTACTATCGATGCGGTAATAGAGCCCTACCGCCATGCGAAACTGGCGCAAGTCGGAATCCACGGTCGCCTGCATGTCCGGATATTGCAGCTTGCACGCCACCCGGCGCCCGTCCGGCAGCACGGCCCGATGCACCTGACCCAGACTAGCCGCCGCCGCCGCCTCATGCTCGAACGAGCGAAAACGCCGCTCCCAGTCTCGCCCCAGTTCGGCGGCCATGCGGCGACGAACGAAACTCCATCCCATCGGCGGCGCGTTGGCCTGAAGCTGCGCCAACTCCGCCGCATATTCATCCGGTAGCGCACCGGGAATGGTAGAGAGAAGCTGCGCCCCCTTCATCAGCGGCCCCTTCAGGCTGCCGAGAACCGATTTCAGATCACCGGCATGGGTGGCGCTGCTGGTGCGCAGCCCCATCTTATGGCCCGCGATGCGCGCGGCGATGCCGCCGACCGCGCCCGACGTCCGCACCATCCGGCGCAGTTCGCCGAACATGCCGGTATTGTCGAGATCCCGTTCCTCCGCCACGTCAGGCACGCTCCAGTTCGTCAATAAATCCGGCAATCACGTCCAGCCCCTTGCGCCAGAACCCGGGATCGGCCGCATCCAGCCCGAACGGCGCCAGCAATTCGCGATGCCGCATCGTGCCCCCCGCCCGCAACATGTCCAGATATTTGTCCTGGAACCCCGCATGGCCTGAGGTAAACACGCCATATAGCGCATTCACCAAGCAATCCCCGAATGCATACGCATAGACGTAGAACGGAGAATGAATGAAATGCGGGACATAGGTCCAATACAGGTCATAATCCGGCGTAAAGTTGAAGGCCGGCCCCAGACTTTCGGTCTGCACCTGCCGCCAGATAGCGCCGATCCGCTCGGGCAGCAATTCACCCGATTTCCGCTCGTCATGCACCAAGGTCTCGAACCGGTAGAACGCGATCTGGCGCACGACCGTATTCAGCATGTCCTCCACCTTGGCTGCCAGCATCAGCCGCCGCCGCTCCGGATCGGTCTCGGCATCCAGCAGCGCACGGAAGGTCAGCATCTCGCCGAATACGCTTGCCGTCTCGGCCAGCGTCAGCGGCGTGCCAGACATCAGATAACCATGCGGCGCCGCGAGCACCTGATGCACCCCATGGCCCAGTTCATGGGCCAGCGTCATCACGTCACGCGCACGGCCATGATAATTCAGCAGCAGATACGGATGGACCGACGGAACGGTCGGGTGCGCAAAGGCCCCCGACGCCTTGCCGGGCACCGGCTGCGCATCGATCCACGGATTGTCAAAGAAGCGCCGAGCCACCTCCCCCATACGCGGATCGAACCCTTCATAAGCCGCCAGCACCTGCCGCGTGGCTTCGTCCCATCGAATAATCCGTTCATCCGCCGCCGGCAGCGGGGCGTTGCGGTCCCAATGTTCCAGTTTTTCCAGCCCCAGCCAGCGCGCCTTCATCGCGTAATAGCGATGCGACAGGCGGGGATAATCCTCGGTCACCGCCTGCACCAGCGCGTCGACGACCTCATCCTCGACCATGTTGCTGCGATTGCGGTAGGAACCGGGGCGTGGATAGTGCCGCAGCGAATCGGTAATCGACTTGTCCTTGGCCAACGTATTGGTGATCAGTGAGAACAGCTTGATATTACTGCCGAACACGCTGCCGATCGCCTTCGCCGCCCGCTCGCGCACCGCGCGGTCCTGATCCGACAGCCGATTCAGCGCCTCGCCCACCGTCAACTCCCGCCCGTCCAGCGGAATGCGCAACCCGGCCATCGTCTCGTCGAACAGCCGGCTCCACGCCGAAGCCCCCGTCACCGATTTCTCGTGCAGGACCTGTTCGATCTCGTCGGACAATTGATGCGGTCGGAAAACCCGCAGATCCCGCAGGAACGGCCCCCACACCGCCAGCCCCGAATCATTCAGACGCGCGGACAATTCTTCGTCCCCAATCCGGTTCAACTCCAGGGAGAAGAACAGCAGATGGCTGGAAATATCGGTCAGCCGCTCATTGATCGATTGCGAGAACCGTCCGATCCCAGCATCGGACGAATCGCCGGCAAACAGCAATTGCGCGTAGGACGCTGCCCGCCCCAGCACCTCGTCGATCCGCTGATACTCCCCGATCGCCTCAGCCAGCCCAGCCGGTATAGCCTCGCTCAACCGCCCTTTCCAGGCAGCGGCAAAAGCAGCGGCATCCGATTCTGCCTGTGCCAGGTCGGTGCGTAGCGCATCCGAATCGGGGCCTTCATACAGGTCCCGCAGGTCCCAGTGCGGCAGGTCTCCGACCGTCCCCAACGGCATCCCGTCATCGGCCGCCTGTGTCGCAGGGAGACCCCTCGGGCCAAAGACGAGAGTCTGATGTGGCATCGGTACACTCCTCTATCGCCCCCGACACCGTCATTCGGGGCGATCCTGGCCCAACATCTAACAGACTGTTCCCCACATGTCGCCGTTGACGACGATCCCATGCTCGCTAGAGCTGGCCCCAGAAAATCGGACAGGGTGATAAGTGAAGTGGCCCCTGGAAATGGGACCACAGGTTAAGTTGGAGATATCTGGCTCTG
>NZ_JBDNXE010000057.1:0-25241 GCF_047721585.1 Gluconacetobacter sp. | reverse complement strand
CACCGGGCAACGAGGACGGCACGCTGGTCAACGCCCTGCTGGCCCATTGCGGCGACAGCCTGACGGGAATCGGCGGCGAGCGACGCCCCGGCATCGTGCACCGCCTGGACAAGGATACGTCGGGCGTCATGGTCGTCGCCAAAACCGAACAGGCGCACAAGGCCCTGTCCGACGCCTTCGCGACCCGCGATATCGACCGCACCTATCTGGCCTTGGCATGGGGATTGATGACCCCCGCCAGCGGCGGATTCGAAGGCGCGATCGGCCGCGACAAGCGCGACCGCAAACGCATGGCCGTGGTCACCCACGGCGGCAAGGCGGCACTGACGCATTACCGCACCCTCTCCACCCACCATGGCGCGCTCAGCCTGGTGGAATGCCGGCTGGCGACCGGCCGCACCCATCAGATCCGCGTCCATTTCTCGCATGGCGGCCACCCGCTGGTCGGCGATCCCGTCTATCTGCGCCGCATCCCCGCCGCCGCACGCACCCTGCCCGACGACGCGAAACGCGCCGCACTGGATTTCCCGCGCCAGGCCCTCCACGCCGCGCGCCTGGGCTTCACCCATCCCCGCACGGGCGAAGCCATGCTGTTCGAGACCGCCCCGCCGGCCGATTTCAAGGCGCTCATGGCAAAGATTGCTTAGTTTTAAGGCAATATCCCAGGAGCTTCCTTGACGCTCCCAGACCGGGCCGATAGGCTTGGTCCATGCTTCGACGGGTGACGCTACCGTCGGAATGGACGTCCCGCGACGGTGCGGCCCTCGGAGGGGGTGCCACGCGGGGACGTGAAGTCCATCCACGCGTCATACGGGCCGGCCATGCAACCCTGTCGCCAGATGTGCCTTTAGGACATCAGCGGGACATGGCCTCCCTCAGGGAAAAGGAGTCCGACCAATGGCCTCTTCAGTTCTCAATGTTGGTCCCGAGACCAACCTTTCAAGGTACCTCCAGGATATCCGCAAGTTTCCGATGCTCTCGCCGGAAGACGAGCAGCGTCTGTCGCGGAGCTGGCGGGACAAGGGCGATACCAAGGCCGCGCATACGCTGGTCACCTCGCACCTGCGCCTCGTCGCCAAGATCGCGATGGGATATCGCGGCTACGGCCTGCCGCTGGGCGAACTGATCAGCGAGGGCAATATCGGGATGATGCAGGCGGTCCGCCGCTTCGACCCCGATCGCGGCTTCCGGCTGGCGACCTATGCGATGTGGTGGATTCGCGCCGCGATCCAGGAATATATCCTGCATAGCTGGTCGCTGGTCAAAATGGGCACCACCGCCGCCCAGAAGAAGCTGTTCTTCAATCTGCGCCGCCTCAAGGGCCAGATGCAGGCCATCGACGATGGCGACCTGCAACCCGAACAGGTGAACCAGATCGCCAAGTCGCTGGGCGTGCCGGAACAGGACGTGATCAACATGAACCGCCGGCTCTCGGCGCCCGATCACAGCCTGAACGCCCCCCTGCGCGCCGATAGCGAAGGCGAATGGCAGGACTGGCTGGTCGACGACCACGACAACCAGGAAGAGACGCTGGCGGAAAGCGAGGAATTCAGCGGCCGCAAGGCCCTGCTGGACAACGCGCTGAAAACCCTGAACGCGCGCGAACGGCATATCCTGACCGAACGCCGACTGAAGGACGAACCGTCAACGCTGGAAGATCTGTCGCACACCTACAACATCTCGCGCGAGCGGGTGCGCCAGATCGAGGTCCGGGCCTTCGAGAAGGTGCAGGCCGCGATGAAGGCGGAAGTCGAAACCCATCGCGGCGCCAGCGCGGCCTGACCGCCCGGCAAGACCCCGACAAAAAAAGGGCCGGACCATCACAGGTCCGGCCCTTTTCGCATGGGCGTCAGCCCTCGAAGGGGTCGCGCATCAGGATGGTGTCGTCACGCTCCGGGCTGGTGGAGAGCAGCGTCACCGGCGCTTCGACCAGTTCCTCGATCCGGCGCACATACTTGATCGCCTGCGCCGGCAGATCGGCCCAGGAACGGGCACCACGGGTGCTGTCGGTCCAGCCTTCCATCGTCTCATAGATCGGGGTCACCCGAGCCTGCGCCGCCGGAGCCGACGGGAAGCTGCGGATTTCCTTGCCGTCCAGCTCATAGCCGACGCAGACCTTGATCTCCGGCAGCCCGTCCAGAACGTCCAGCTTGGTCAGCGCCAGCCCGTTGATCCCGCCGACGCGCACCGCGCGACGCACCAGCATGGCGTCGAACCAGCCACAACGGCGCGGACGACCGGTCACGGTGCCGAATTCATGCCCGCGCGTGCCCAGCGTACGCCCCATCTCGTCATGCAGTTCGCTGGGGAACGGCCCCTCGCCCACGCGCGTCGAATAGGCTTTGGCAATCCCCAGCACGAAACCGACCGTACCAGGCCCCACGCCACTCCCCGTCGCCGCATTGGCCGCGATGGTGTTGGAACTGGTCACGAACGGATACGTCCCATGATCGACATCCAGCATCACCGCCTGCGCGCCTTCGAACAGGATGCGGCGGCCGGCCCGGCGCGCGTCGTCCAGCAGATCCCACACCGTGTCCATATAAGGCAGCACGCGGGGCGCCAGCGCATTCATGTGATCAAGCAGCGCGGCCTTGGTAAAGGTCGGCGCCCCCAGCCCGGCCAGCAGCGTATTGTGATGCAGCAGCAGTTCGTCCAGCTTCCAGTCCAGCGTCTCCGGCTCGGCCAGATCGCACAGACGGATGGCCCGACGCGCCACCTTGTCTTCGTAGGCCGGGCCGATCCCACGCCCGGTGGTCCCGATCTTGCGCGCACCACGCGCCTCTTCGCGGGCACGGTCGATCGCGCCATGTACGGGCAGGATCAACGGCACGTTCTCGGCGATGCGCAGCGTCTCCGGCGTCACCTTCAGCCCCTGCGCCGTCACACGGTCGATCTCGGTCAGCAGCGCCTCAGGATCGACGACAACGCCATTGCCGATCACACCCATCTTGCCACGCACCAGGCCGGAGGGCAGCAGCGACAGCTTGTAGGTCTGGTCACCCACCACCAGCGTGTGGCCGGCATTGTGCCCACCCTGGAAACGGACGACGATATCCGCCCGGCTGGCAAGCCAGTCGACGATCTTGCCCTTCCCCTCGTCACCCCATTGGGCGCCGATCACGGTGACGTTGGACATCAGAAGCTCCTCAGAAAAACGATCCGGCCGGAACGCAACACAAAAGGGGCGGCACCGGCCGCCCAGCCGCCCAGCCGCCCGGCTTAACAGGCGCGTCAGTTCAGCGCCACCACTCCGTCGCCGGCCACGATCATATCGCATTCCAGCCGCCGCGCCTCGGCCTTGCTGTCCGCGACAGGCACCAACCCATCGACGGTCGCATACCCCTCGGCCCGCAACCGCTTGCCGACTGCCGGATCGCAGTCCACGGGCAGAAACACGCGTACCCGGCCAGCCCTGGCGGGCGCCGCCCGCAGCAACGCCTCAGGCCGCAGCGTCAGGCCACAGGCCGGCTCGTCATTATTGGACACATAGCGTCCACCACGACCCAGCTCTTCATGCTGCCCACGCGCATACACCGTCACACAGACGCCGGTATGATAATGCAGCCCCCGGAATTCGACCGGGTCAACGGTCAGGCGGATATCCGGCACCCGCGCCGTGATCGCGGCAAAGGTGGCGGCCAGACGCTCGCTCAGCACCCGGACAGGCGCGGGCAGCACCAGGCCGCCCAGCACCGACAGCGCCCGCTCGGCCGGCCCGGCCGCATGCAGCAACTCGGTCAACACCGGCGCCAGCCCACCGGCCAGCTTCGCCACCGCCGCCGCATCCTTGCGGTCCAGCGCCCGCATCAGCGCCTGCCGCTCGGCAGGGGTAAAGCCCACTTCCGCAATCAGCGCCGGCACCAGCGGCGGCATCGTCAGGTCGAACGACACGCCGGGCACACCCAGTGCCGCCAGCGCCTCGGCCCCCAACGCCACCACTTCGGCATCGGCCTCGGGCGTATCCGGCCCGATCAGTTCGATACCGGCCTGCGAAATCTGCCGGTCGCTCTCCCGCGCTCCACCACTCGCCTGCACACACAGCCCGGTATATGAAAGGCGCAGCGGGCGCGGCGCATCGGCCAGCCGCGTCGCGGCAATCCGCGCGATCTGCGGCGTGATATCGGGCCGCAACGCCATCATCCGCCGCGTATCCGGGTCCATCAGGCGAAAGGCCTGATCGGCCACCGCCGCGCCGGACCCGCTCAGCAGCGTATCCTCGAACTCCAGCAGAGGCGGCTTCACCCGGCTGTAGCCATGCGAAGCAAAGACCCGCATCAGGCTTTCCATACCGGCGGCCTCGGCCTCGGCATCGGAAGGCAGCAGATCGACAAAGCCTGCGGGCAGCAGGGCAGGATTGGGAGGCGGATCGTCCGTCATGCGCGCGCCTATATCATCCTTGCGGCCATTCGTCAGCCCACGCGCCAGATCAGGCGAACTCTGAGCGCACTTGGGCTTCGGCCCAGTCCAGCCACGGCATCAACGCACGCAGGTCATCGGCCTCCACGGTCGCGCCGCCCCATAGCCGCAGCCCCGGCGGCGCATCGCGATAGCTGCCGATATCCAGCCCCACGCCCTCTTCTTCCAGCAGACTGACAATCCGTTTGGCCGCCTTGGCCTGCGTCGCCGCATCCAGCGCCACGAACCAAGGCGCCACAATGGTCAGGCAGATCGCGGTGCTGGACCGCTCGGCCGGGTCAGCGGCCAGAAACGACGCCCAGCCGGACTGCGCGACCCAGTCCGCCACCACCGCCAGATTGGCCTGGCTCCGGGCAATCAGCGCCGGCAGCCCGCCAATGGCCTCGGCCCAGCGCAGCCCGTCCAGCGCATCCTCGACACAGAGCATGGAAGGCGTATTGATCGTATCGCCCTTGAAGATACCCTCGATCAGCCGCCCCTTCGCCGTCAGGCGGAAAATCTTCGGCAGCGCCCGCGGCGGCGGTGCCGCCTCCAGCCGGCGCACCGCGCGCGGCGAAAGGGCCAGCATGCCATGCGCGGCCTCACCGCCCAGCACCTTCTGCCAGGACCAGGTCACCACATCCAGCCGATCCCACGGCAGATCCATCGCAAAGGCGGCCGAGGTCGCATCGCAGATCACCAGCCCGTCGCGCTCCACGGGAATCGGCGCGCCATCGGGAATACGTACGCCCGACGTGGTGCCGTTCCACGCCAGCACCACGTCATGCGCCCAGTCCACCTGCCCCAGATCCGGCAGGCGGCCATAATCGGCCTCCAGCACCCGCGCGGCCGGCGCGTGCAACTGGTTGATGATATCGTCCGCCCACGTCGCCGAAAAACTCTCGAACGCCAGCACATCGACCGGCCGTTCGCCGACCAGCGACCACAGCACCATCTCCACCGCGCCGGTATCCGATGCCGGCACGATCCCCAGTTTCCAGTCATCCGGCAGGCCGAGGATGGCGCGCGAGCGGGTAATGACCTCGTTCAGCCGGGCGCGACCCTCGGGCGCGCGATGCGAGCGCCCCAGCAGCGCGCCGGAGAGCGCATCCAGGGACCATCCCGGACGCTTGGCGCACGGGCCGGAGGAAAAACAGGGATTGGCGGGGCGCACGCCCGGCTTCGCGATCGCGTCGGGAGAGAGAGCAGACATCATCCGGTCCGGAGAAATGGTACGAGAGAGGGGACTCGAACCCCTATGCCTTGCGGCGGTCGATTTTGAGCCGACTACGTCTACCGTTCCGTCACTCTCGCCTGCGGGCCTCCTTATCAGCAAACCGGGCCGGCAGGCAATCGCGCAGGAACGATCAAACGACCATCTGGCAAACGACCATCCAGCAAACCATCACCCGGCGCGGGGCGCCGGCGCCGCCAGCCCCAGCATCAAGGCGATATTCTGGATCGCGGCGCCCGAGGCCCCCTTGCCCAGATTGTCCAGCCGCGCGGTCAGCACGGCCTGCCGCCGCGATTCGTTGGCATGAACCCGCAATTCCATCAGGTCGGTCCCCGCCAGCGTCTCGGCGGAAAGGTCTGGCATGGCCTCAGCCACGCTGATCCGATCCGAACCGGCATAGAAATCGGCCAGCACCGCCCGCAGGTCACCCCCCGTTGCCGGCACGGCCAACATATCCAGATGCAGCGGCACCGAGACGATCATCCCCTGCGGAAAATGCCCGACCGACGGCACGAAGACGGGCGCACGGGTCAGCCCGGCATACCGGGTGATCTCGGGCAGATGCTTGTGCTCCAGCCCCAGCCCATACAGCAGGAAAGCCGGCCCACCGTCGTGCTCATGCGCCTCGATCATCGCCCGGCCGCCGCCGCTATAGCCACTCACCGCATTGATCGTCAGCGGCGTATCAGGCGCAAGCAGCCCCGCCTCGACCAGCGGCCGCAACAGCCCGATCGCCCCGGTCGGATAACAGCCGGGGTTCGAAACCCGCGCCGCCCCCGCGACCTGTGCGGCGCACCCCGCGCCCATTTCCGGAAACCCATAAACCCAGTCCGGATCAACACGAAACGCCGTGCTGGCATCCAGCAGACGCGGCGCCCGGCCACCGGTGGCCGCGATCTCCGCCGCCATGGCCGCCGCCTCGCGCGACGCCGCATCGGGCAGGCACAGCACCACCAGATCGACCGATTCCATCATCGCACGACGGGCACCGGCATCCTTGCGCTGCTCCGGCGCGATCGAACGCACCGTCACCGGCAGCGCGTCGAGGCGCTGGCGAATGCCCAGCCCCGTCGTGCCCGCCTCGCCGTCAATGAAAACCGTCGCCTGTCCGTCCATGATATCCCCCATCCTGGGCGCGGGACTATAATCCCGCTCCGCCCCGCCAGCCAGAGCTTCCAGCCCCGTGCCACGCTGGACGCGCCCGCCACACCGGTGCAGAGAGAAAACGATCCCGCCGATACCAGCACGGAGCCCCCGGATGTCCGACGCCGCCCAGGCCCTCTCGCGCCTTCTCGACATCATGGCCCGCCTGCGCGACCCGGTCAGCGGCTGCCCGTGGGACCGCGCGCAGGATTTCGCCTCGATCGCCCCCTACGCGATCGAAGAAGCCTACGAGGTCGAAGACACCATCGCCCGGCAGGACTGGGCCGCCCTGCCCGACGAACTGGGCGACCTGCTGCTCCAGGTCGTCTATCACGCCCGCATGGGCGAGGAGGCCGGCCTGTTCGATTTCGCGACCGTCGCCAGCATGATCGGCGACAAGATGGTCCGCCGCCACCCCCACGTCTTCGGCGATGCCGCCCTGGCCCCCGGCCAGTGGGAAGACGGCAAGGAACAGGAACGCCTCGCCCGGCGCGAGCGCGGCACGCTGGCCGGCATTCCCACCGCCCTCCCCGCCCTGCTGCGCGCGGGCAAGCTCTCGGCCCGCGCCGCCCGCGTCGGATTCGACTGGCCCGAGGCGAAGGACGTGGCCGAAAAGGTGGATGAAGAAATCGCCGAACTGAAAGTCGAACTCGATTCGGGCGACCGCGACCGAATCGCCGACGAACTGGGCGACGTGCTGTTCACCCTCGCCACCCTGGCCCGCAAGCTGGACCTCGACCCCGAAGCCTGCCTGCGTCAGGCCAACGCCAAATTCACCCGCCGCTTCACCGGGGTCGAACAGCATCTGGCCGAACGCGGCATGACCCCGGCCGACAGCACCCTGGCCGACATGGAAGCCGCGTGGCAGGCCGTGAAGCGGCAGGAACGCAAAGCCTGACCGGAATCAGCCCGGGTCGAGCAGCAGGTCCCGCAGATCCTGCCAGCTTGCCCGATCGGGGGCATAAAGCAGCCCCCCGGCCCGATCGGTCACGCAATAGGGCGATCCGTCGAAATGGGCACAATAGCCGCCAGCCTCGCGATGGATCAACCAACCGGCCAGATGGTCCCACGGCATGGTGCGGTTGAAGAGCAGGAAATGGCATTGCCCATCCACCAGCATCAGATATTCATGCGCCGCACAGCGGAAATCCCACGACCCCATCACCCGTGGCAGATTGCGGGCCACGAGGTCGCGCATGGGGCGCGGCAGATAACGCCACGAGGCATTGCCGCACATCTCGGCCGCTGGCACCGGCGGCGCACAGCGTAACGGCCGCTCGGCATCGTCCGCTCCCACCAGCCAGGCCCCTTCGCCACGCACCGCCAGCGCGGCGATATTACAGATCGGGTCCAGGATCGCCGCCCCGATCACCTCGCCCCGCCGCAGGATCGCCACCATGACGCCGAACAGCGGCACCCCCGCCGCGTAATTCGCCGTCCCGTCGATCGGGTCGATCACATAGGCCAGATCGGCGTCTTCGATGGCGTCCATCAGGTCGGGCCGGGCGCAGACGGCTTCCTCGCCGATCACCACCGCACCGGGCGAAAGACGCAGGAAAGCGGCCGTCATGTCATGTTCGGCCGCTTCGTCGGCCACCGTCACCACATCCATCTTGCTGCTCTTGCAGCGGATGGCATCCGCGCCCAGATGGCGGAAGGACGGCATGATCCGTTCCGCCGCCGCCTGCCGCATGATGTCCAGAACCGTGCGCATATGCGCGCCCGAAACCGCGACCGTCATGACATTGTCTCCCCTTCCCGGCCATGCGGCCCGGGCGGGCGCCTACCGGTCGCGATTGGCCAGTTGCTGTTCGAACCGGGCGCGATCGGCCGGCAGCAGCCGCACCGTCACCACAATAGCCTGCTCGCCGTCATCGCGCGACGTTACTTCGCCATGAGCATACAGCCATGCCAGCAACGCACCGTCCTTCACCGGAATGGTGTAGTCGACGATTTCCATCGCTTCGGTCAGGCGCTGGTCGATCGCCGCCAGCAATTCCGGCAACCCGTCGCCGGTCATCGCCGAAATCGCGACGCTCCCGGCCCGTACCGGCACCGCGTCGCACCCGCCCAGCAGGTCGGCCTTGTTCTGCACCTCGACCACCCGCCGGCGCCAGTCGGTCTCCAGCGTCCCGCTGTTCGCCATGCCTTCCAGCACCTCTTCCACATCGGCGCGCTGCGCCGTGGTGTCGGGGTGCGAGATATCGCGCACATGCAGGATGATATCGGCCTCGGCCACCTCTTCCAGCGTCGCGCGGAACGCCGCGATCAGTTCCGTCGGCAGGTCGCTGATGAACCCCACCGTATCGGAAAGGATGATCCGCCGGCCCGACGGCAGCCGAATCCCGCGCATCGTCGGGTCCAGCGTCGCGAACAACTGGTCCTGCGCATAAACGGTCGCCCCGGTCAGGGCATTGAACAGGGTGGATTTGCCGGCGTTGGTATAACCGACCAGCGCCACGACCGGAAACGGCACCCGCCGCCGCGCGGCCCGATGCAGCCCACGGGTGCGCCGCACCTGCTCCAGTTCGCGCTTCAGCCGCACGATGCGGTCGCCGATCATCCGGCGATCGGCCTCGATCTGGGTCTCGCCCGGCCCGCCGAGAAAGCCGAAGCCACCACGCTGCCGCTCCAGATGCGTCCAGGTCCGCACCAGCCGGCTGCGCTGATATTCCAGATGGGCCAGTTCGACCTGAAGCGAGCCTTCCTTGGTGGCGGCGCGCTCGCCGAAAATATCCAGGATCAGGGCCGTGCGGTCGATCACCTTGCAGCCCAGCGCCTTTTCCAGGTTCCGCTGCTGCACCGGCGTCAGGCGGGTATCGACCACCACGACGGCGACCCGATCCTCCTGCACCGCCTGGCGCAGCGACTCCACCTGGCCGCTGCCCAGCAGCGTGGCCGGCCGGCGCGCGCGCAGCAGCAGCACCGCCTGACGCACGATCACCAGCCCGATCGACGCCGCCAGACCCACGGCTTCTTCCAGCCGGGCTTCGGCGGCGCGAACCTCGTCCTGACGGTCAGGCCGCTCCCAAGGCAGGATGACGGCCGCCCGCGTGGGCGACTGCGCCACGGGTACGTCAGACGAGATCGGATTCCCCCGTCAGATCCTTGTCGGACAGATCCACAGCCGCGCCTTCGGGGCGCGAGGGGTCGAACAGCATGACCGGCGTCGCCGGCATCACGGTGCTGATCGCGTGCTTGTAGACAAGCTGCGTGTGGCCATCACGGCGCAGCAGGACGGAAAAATTGTCGAACCAGGTGATGATGCCCTGCAACTTGACACCATTGACCAGAAACACCGTAACCGGCGTCTTGGAGCGCCTGACATGGTTGAGAAAAACATCCTGAACGTTCTGCGTAGGTTCTTTTGCCACGGTTGGGCCTTACTTGCTCTGTCGGCGAAGACGAACGCCGCGCAAGCCGCTCCGTTCCCCGCCAATAATTCGGTTGGCCCTCTCTAGCAGGCCCTTCCCCATGGGGCAAAACCTCATCCTGCGCCCCGCTCGTCGGACGTCACGCCCAACTGCTTCAACTTGCGGTGCAGCGCGCTGCGCTCCATGCCCACAAAGCCCGCGGTGCGGCTGATATTGCCGCCGAATCGCAGCAACTGGGCCTGGAGATACTGGGTCTCGAACAGGTCGCGCGCCTCGCGCAGCGGCAGGCCCATCACGTCGGCGGCCGGGTCGAATTTCAGCAGCGTCGGCGCCCCCTGCCCCACCTGCGGCGGCAGCATCTCGGCGCGGATCGGGTCGGTGCCGTTCCCCGGCATCATGATCAGCAGCCGCTCCATCAGGTTGCGCAACTCGCGCGAATTGCCGGGCCAGTCATAGCTCTGCAAGGCCGCGATGGCATCGCCCGACAGGTCGCGCAGCGGCAGGCCGGCATTCTCCGCCGCCCGGTGCAGGAACATCCGCGCCAGACCCGGAATATCCTCGCGCCGCTCCCGCAGGCTGGGCACGCGCAGCGGCACCACCGCCAGCCGGTAATACAGATCCTCGCGGAACCGCCCGGCGGCAATCGCCTCCTGCAAGTCGCGATTGGTCGCCGCCAGCACGCGGACATCGACCTTCACCCGCGTGGCCCCGCCCACGCGCTCGAAACTCTGGTCCTGCAACGCCCGGACGATCTTGCCCTGGGTCTCGATCGGCATGTCCGCCACTTCGTCCAGCAGCAGCGTGCCCCCGTGGGCGCGCTCCAGCACGCCGGTGCGCCGCCCGCTGCCGTCGGCGGTGCCCTCGATGCCGAACAGTTCTTCTTCAAAGCGGCCCGGCGCCAGCGTGGCGCAGTTCAGGGCGACGAACGGCCCCTCGGTCCGGCGCGACCGGGCATGGATCATCCGCGCCGCGACCTCCTTGCCCGCGCCGGCGGCCCCCGAAATCAGCACGCGCGAGCCGCTGGGCGCCACCCGCTCGATCTGGTTGCGCACGGCAGCAATGGCCGGACTATCGCCGAACAGCGTCGCCTCGGCGCCCGCGCGCAGCCGCAGCTCCGCGTTCTCCCGCGCCAGACGCGAGGCCTCCAGCGCCCGGCGGACCACCAGCAGCAGACGATCGGACTGAAACGGCTTCTCGATAAAATCGTAGGCACCGTGCTGAAGCGCGGCCACGGCCGTCTCGATCGTGCCATGGCCGGAAATCATGATCGTGGGCACGACCGGTTCCTCGCCCTGGATCGCCTGGAGAATACCCAGCCCATCCAGCCGCGACCCCTGCAACCAGACATCTAGAATCACCAGTGACGGCCTGCGCGCCCTAAACGCGCTGATCGCCGAATCCGAATCCCCCGCCAACCGCGTCTCGTATCCTTCGTCCCGAAGGATACCCTCGATCAGCAGCCGGATATCCGGTTCGTCATCAACGATCAGGATTTCATGCGCCATGCTCGTCCTTTACCGGCAGTACCAAGATCGAAACAGCCCCCCGCCCGTCTGGCCTGTCTTCCAGACGGATACTTCCCCCGTGATCTTCCAGAATTTTCTTGACGATCGCCAGCCCAAGCCCGGTCCCCTTCGGCTTGTGGGTCACATAGGGCTCGGTCAGACGCCGCCTGTCTTCCTCAGGCAGACCGATCCCATCGTCGACGACCGCGATGTGCGCGGCCGCGCCTTCGATACGCAAGACAATCCGGACAGCACCGACCGATCCGGCCGGGCGATCGGCAGCATCACCATCTTTCGGAAGCATTGCAATGGCATCGGCGGCATTTTGCAGCAAATTGGTCAACGCCTGCCCGACCAGCCGCCGGTCACAGGACACGACCGGCCCATGATCGGGCAGGTCGGTCTCGTACCGGATCTCGGGATGCGCGTTGCGTTGCAGGATCAGGGCCTCGCGCACGATTCGCGACAGGTCCTCGGGCCGCATGATCGGCTGCGGCATCCGCGCGAACGCCGAGAATTCGTCCACCATGCGCCCGATATCGCCCACATGGCGGACGATCGTATCGGCGCACTGGCTGAACGTCTCGGGGTCGGAGGTGATTTCCCGCAGGAAACGGCGCTTCAGCCGTTCGGCCGCAAGCTGGATCGGCGTCAGCGGATTCTTGATCTCATGCGCGATCCGCCGCGCGATATCGGCCCACGCCGCCTTGCGCTGGGCGGCCTGCAAGGCCGTGATGTCATCGAACGTCACCACATACCGGTCAGGCGCCCCCCCGGTGGTCTCGCTCCCGATCCGGACCAGCAGCGTGCAGGCTTTCGTGCCCGATCCCACATGGATCTCGCCGGTCCACACCCGGTCGGGCGCACTGGCCGCCTCGTTCAGCATCGGACCGAACTCGGGCACCACATCCACCAGATGCCGCCCGACGGCGGCCGTCAGATCATGCTGCAACAACACGCTGGCCGCCCGATTCGGCAGTTCGATCACCTGCTGCGCATCCAGCCCGATCACCCCGGCCGACACGCCCGAGAGCACCGCCTCGGTAAAACGCCGGCGCTCGTTGATCTGCCCATAGGCGATCATCAGTTCGGACCGCTGGCTGGAAAGCTGGTCGGTCATGCGGTTGAAGGCACGCGACAGGCTCGACACCTCGTCATGCCGCTCGCCTTCCGGCACCCGCACCTTCAGGTCGCCATCGCTGATCCGCTCCGAGGCCAGGATCAGCAGTCCCAGCGGCCGGACGATCTGGTTGGCCAGCACCAGCCCCACCAGCACGGCGGCAAAGAGCACCAGCAACCCCACCAGCGCGAAGATCAGCACGAAGGTAAACTGGATCTTGGACCGGTTCCGGTTCAGCCGCTGATAATCGGCCACCACCATTTCGGTCTTGTGCATGTGGTCGAGAATCGACGGATCGACCGGCCGGGTAATCACCAGCATCAGCGCCGGCGTATCGCCCAGCGAAATCACCGCCCGCACCGTCTTTTCGTCCGGCGAATCGAGAATCGCGATCTCGTTGGTCCGGGCCATCATGGTGGCCGAGGGCGGCGGCAGGGCCTGCATGTCGCCCGCCCGGCTCATCAATCCGCCCTTGGCCACCACGGTATTGGTCAGCGGATCATAGATCACCGCCTCGTTCAGCCCGCGCAGGGTCGCCTGCGAATCCAGCACCTGATCCAGCGCCTCGGGGTCATGCATCAGGTCCGACCCCGACCCTTCCAGGCTGTTCGCGGCCCCGGCGAGGTAATTGGCCAGCGAGAACGCCTCGGTCCGGATATTGGCGTTATGCTCCTGCAAATACCCGCGCGAGGCTTCGAGCGCCTCGTTCAGCGCCGTGTTCACCCGGTCGCTGAACCAGATCTGGATGCCGTAATGAAAGAAGACGGCGGCAAACGTGCCCACGACCACCGTCGGCGCCACCGCGACGATGCCGAACAGCGTGACAAGCCGCACATGCAGCCGCGCCCCCGCCAGACCGCGCCGCCGGTCGGCCATCACCCGCCCCAGCCGCTCCGCCAGCGCCAGCGCCAGCAGCAGCAGCACGAGGAAGTTGAGGATGAAGATCAACGCCTGGATGTGCGGATAATGCGTCACCGACATCCCGCCCGACAGCACGACGAAGGTCGCAACGCCGAAGCACAGCGCCAGCGCCACCAGCGCGATGGCGACATTCCGCCGGGCGAGCAGGCCGAACAGCCCGCGCATCAACCCCATTCCCGACGCCAGCCGTCTCAGATTGAAACCGTGCCGCGGGGTCAGCACCAGATTGTCGCCCAACGCATGAAAAGACTCATGGCCGTCAGCTTACGCCGCGAACGACCGGTATTTCCAGATCCCGTATCTTCTTGCGCAGGGTATTGCGGTTCAGGCCCAGCATCGCCGCGGCCTTGATCTGGTTGCCCCGCGTGGCGGCCAGCGTCATCTGGATCAGCGGCCGTTCGACCTCGGCAATCACCCGATCATAGATATCGTGCAGCGGCATGCCATCCTGCCCCGACGCCAGAAAATGCCGGATATGCCGGGCCACGGCATCCGCCAGCGGTTCCTTGGCCAGAATCTCCGGCGCTTCCGCCTCCTGGTCGTGCGATGCCGCTTCCGCCAGTTCCTGGTCCACCAGGTCCGCCGTAATCGTCTCCTGCGGATACAGCGCCGCCAGACGGCGCATCAGGTTTTCCAGTTCGCGCACATTCCCCGGCCAGCGACTGGCCTGGAGGCGTTCGATCGCCCCATCGGCCAGGATCTTGGCCGGCAACCCGTCCTCGCGACTGCGATCCAGAAAATGCCGCGCCAGCAGCGGAATATCCTCCACGCGCTCGCGCAGCGGCGGCAGGCGGATCGGCACCACATTCAGCCGATAGAACAGATCCTCGCGAAACGTCCCGGTCCGGATCGACTGGCGCAGATCGCGATGCGTCGCCGCGACAATGCGGACATTGGCCCGAATCGGCAGCCGCCCGCCAACGGTGGTGAACTCGCCCTCCTGCAACACGCGCAGCAGGCGCGTCTGCGCCTCCGGAGGCATGTCGCCGATCTCGTCGAGAAACAGCGTCCCCCCCGCCGCCTGCTCGAACCGGCCCGGATTGCGGCTGGTCGCCCCGGTAAAGGCTCCCCGCTCATGCCCGAACAACTCGCTCTCGATCAGTTCGCGCGGAATGGCCGCCATGTTGACGGCCACGAACGGCCCACCCCGCCGGCGCCCGTAATCATGCAGCGCCCGCGCCACCAGTTCCTTGCCGGTGCCGCTTTCGCCATTGATCATCACCGTCAGGTCTGAGGTCGTGAGCCGCGCGATGATGCGATAGATATCCTGCATCGCCATCGACCGGCCGATCAGCGGCATCCGCTCCTCGGATTCGAGCGGCGCCGCCGGCTCGGCCAGCGTGCGGGCCGGCGCGGCCAGCGCCCGCTCCACCACCGCCAGCAATTCCTTCAGGTCGAACGGCTTGGGCAGATATTCGAAGGCCCCGCGCTGGGTCGCCTTCACCGCCGTCATCAGCGTGGATTGCGCGCTCATCACCAGCACGCGCATGTCCGGCCGCGCCCGCTTGATGCGCGGAATCAGGTCCAGCCCGTTCTCGTCGGGCATCACCACATCGGTAATGACCAGATCGCCCTCGCCCTCCTCGATCCACTGCCAGAGGGTGGCGGCGCTGGCGGTGGTGCGCACCTGATAACCGGCGCGCCCCAGCGCCTGGCTGAGAACGGTGCGGATGGAACGGTCGTCATCGGCAACAAGAATGGTCGGAAGGGGCATACGAAATCCGGTCTCTCACTCGAAACGGGCAACAGGGAATAGACATTCAAGGAACGCAAAATACCGCCGCGCGGCGTCGCGGGTCAGGGGTGCGCCCGCCCCTCCGCCACCACGGGCAGGTGCAGCAGGACTTCGGTCCGACCGGGGCGGCTGTTCACCTCGATCACCCCGCCATGATCGCCGATGATCTTGCCCGCCAGCGCCAGCCCCAGCCCGCTCCCCCCCGCCTTGGTGGTCAGGAAGGGCTCGAACAGATGGGGCCGGATGCTGTCGGGAATCCCCGCCCCGTTATCGCGCACCGACACCACCAGCGGCAGTTCGACGCGCTGCTCCATCCCCGGCACCGCCAGACGCACGCCATGGCGATAGGCGGTACCGAGGGTGATTTCCCCCTTCCTGCCCTCTCCGGCAACGGCTTCGGCGGCATTCTTGACCAGATTCAGCAACACCTGCACCAACTGGTCGCGATTCCCCCACACCGGCGGCAGCGACGGGTCATATTCCTCGATAAAGCGAATATCGGCCGCGAACCCCTTTTGCGCCAGCAGCCGCACATGCTCCAGCACGCGGTGAATGTTCACCGGTCGCCGCTCCAGCGGCTTGTCGCTGAAAATCTCCATCCGGTCGACCAGGTCGCGGATACGGTCCGCCTCATCGCGGATCAGCACCGCCAGTTCCCGGTCACTTTCCGAGACCGATCCCTCCAGCAACTGCGCCGCGCCCCGGATGCCCGAGAGCGGATTCTTCACTTCATGCGCCAGAATCGCGGCCATGCCCGAGACGCTGCGCGCGGCGGAGCGGAAGGTAAGCTGCCGATCCAGCGCCCGCGCCGCCGACGAATCGTGAAAGGTCAGCAGCACCCCGTCCGGATGCTCGGCCACCAGCGTCCCCTGCACGGTAATGCCGCTGCGATGCAGCCGCGGCCCGTCCAGATTCAACTCATGCTCCGCGATCGTCACCCCATCGCGCCGCACCTGCTCCACCAGCAGAAAGATCGGATGGTCGGACGCCAGCACGTCCGAAAGATGCATCTGCTCCAGATGCTGGCTGGACATGCCGAAGAACGGCTCGGCCGCGCTGTTGACGTGGCGGATACGGTTCTTCTCCCCCACCAGCATCACCGGCAGGGGCATGGCATCCAGCAGCGCCGCCCCGTCCGGCCGGGGCAGCGCGTCGGGCGGCAGGCTCGCTTGCATGGGCATCAGGCCGCCTGGGCGGCGTCCTGGCCGCCCGACACACCGCCCCGGCGCTCCCGGCCCGACCCGGCGGCAATCTGGCGGTCGTAGAAATCCCCGATCATGGCAATCGCCACCGCCGCCTCGTCCACCCTGTTGATCGCGGCCCGGAAACCCGCCGAATCCGGCAGGCCGGCCGAGTACCACGACACATGCTTGCGCGCCAGGCGCAGGCCCGGATGCGCGCCGAAATGCGAGAGCATCATGTCGTAATGCTCCAGCACGATCGCCTTTTCCGTCGCCAGATCCGGGTCCGGCACCTCTTCACCGGTCGTCAGGGCATGCCCCACCTGCGCCAGGAACCACGGCCGGCCATAGCAGCCGCGCCCGATCATCACCCCGTCGGCGCCCGACTGCGCCAGCGCCCGCCGCGCGTCATCAACGGTCAGGATATCGCCATTCACGATCACCGGCAGCGAAACCGCTTCCTTCACCGTGCGGACGAAGGCCCAGTCGGCGGTCCCGGTATAGAATTGCTGCCGCGTGCGGCCATGCACCGTAACCATGCGGATTCCGGCCTGCTCCGCCATCCGCGCCAGCACCGGCGCGTTCAGGCTGGCATGGTCCCAGCCCATGCGCATCTTCAGCGTCACCGGCACGTCCACCGCCCGCACCACGGCCTCCAGCAGCCGCCCCGCCAGCGCCTCGTCGCGCATCAGCGCCGAGCCCGCCTGCTGGCCCACCGCCACTTTCTTGACCGGACAGCCAAAATTGATGTCGATCATGTTCGCGCCGCGATCGACGGCGATCCGCGCCGCCTGCGCCATCGCCTCGGGCTCGCAGCCGGCAAGCTGCACGGCATTCGGCCCCTCATCGTCCGCCACTTCGGCCATGCGCAGGGTCGCCTGATTCTCGCGTACCATGGCCCAGGACGCGATCATCTCGGACACCACCAGCCCCGCGCCCAGGCGGCGCGCCAGGCGGCGGAACGGCAGGTCCGTCACGCCCGACATCGGGGCGAGAATCACCGGGGTGCGCAGCACGACACCCCTCCCCAGATCGACAGGACGCAACAATTCGGACGACATGGACGGCACTACCCTCATCTGGGCTGACAGATCATGCCTACGCCTCGCGGCGCGACACCGGGATGGACGAATTTCCAGCATGGATGCTCAGGATTTAAGCAGAATATCGACTTTGAAAGCATCACGCAATCGCGATAGCAGCCAAACGGGACGGAAACCGAGCGGCCAAGGCCCGAAACAAATGCGTCCCGGCGCTTGACGGCGCGGGGCGTCCGCCGCATTGCTCCGCCATGCGTGTTGCAGCCATTCTTCTTGCCGCGGGCGTGGGCCGACGTTTCAGCGCCACGACGGCATCGCCTGTCGCCAAGCAGTATCTGACGCTCGGCGGCCGGCCCATCATCCGCCACGCGGCGGATGCCCTGTCTCCTCATGTGGACCTGCTCCAGCCGGTCGGCGACACCGCCGCGCTGGCCGATGCCCTGCACGGTCTGGACACCCTCCCGCCCGTCGCCGGCGGCGCCAGCCGGCAGGAAAGCGTCCGCGCGGGGCTGGAGGCGCTGGACCGCCTGCCGGCATCCGAACGCCCCGACCTCGTGCTGGTCCATGACGGCGCCCGCCCCTACGTCCCCGCCGAGGTCACGCGGGCGGTCATCGCGGCCCTCACCAGCCATCCCGGTGCCATTCCGGCGGTGCGCGTGGCCGACACGCTCAAGCGCGGCCATGGCGGCGTCATCACCGCCACCGTCCCGCGCGACGATCTCTATCGCGCCCAGACCCCCCAGGGTTTCCGCTTCGCGCTGCTGCGCGACCTCCATCGCGGCGCCGCCGCCACCGACGCCACCGACGACGCCGCCCTGCTGGAAATGGCGGGCCACACGGTCGCGCTGGTCGCCGGCTCGGAAGACAATATCAAGCTGACCTACGAGGAAGATCTGATGCGCCTGGAACGGCTGATCGGTCCGACATTGCTGCCGCGCACCGGCATCGGGTACGACGTGCATGCCTTCGCCGAGAACCGCCCGCTGATCATCTGCGGCATCACCGTGCCCCACGATCGCGGCCTGGCCGGCCATTCCGACGCCGATGTCGGCATCCACGCCCTGTGCGACGCGATTTACGGCGCCCTGGCCGAAGGCGATATCGGCCGCCACTTCCCGCCCAGCCAGAACGAGTGGAAGGATGCCGACAGCGCGCGCTTCCTCATCCATGCCGGCCAGCGCATCCGCGACCGTGGCGGCATGCTGGTCAACGCCGATGTCACGCTGATCTGCGAACGCCCCAAGATCGGCCCGCATTCCGAAGCGATGCGCCAGCGCCTCGCGGACCTGCTGGAGGTCGACATCGACCGCATCTCGGTCAAGGCCACCACCTCCGAACGACTAGGCTTCACCGGCCGCGAAGAAGGCATCGCCTGCACCGCCAGCGCCACAGTCCTCGTTCCCTGAAGCCTGCCCGGAAATGCGCGCTGGTGGCGATCCGGCGCGCGTTTCCTGCGCTTCGCTGCTCACGGCCATCAAGGCCGCTCCGCTGCGATGCTCGGAAACACACGCCGGCCGTGCCGCTACGCGGCACTCTCGCTCACCAGCCCACATTTCCGGGCAGGCTTCCCACCCCCCGGCCAAGTGAACACCAGCATCTCGTGCACGGCCGTCAAGGCCACTCCGCCGCGATACCTGAAAACACATCCGGCCGTGCCGCTACGCGGCACTCTCGCTCACCAGCCCACATTTCCGGGCAGGCTTCCCACCCCCCGGCCTGAGCGAACGCCATAATCTCGTGCACGGCCATCAAGGCCACTGCGCCGCGATGCTCGGAAACACATCCGACCGTGCCGCTGTGCGGCACTCTCGTTCACCAACCCACATTGCCGGACAGGCGTCCCGCGCCCCGCCCCGTGGCAATACCGGAATTTCGCCTAATTCAGCCGTCGATTGCCATGATGACGACGACGACGGGCACGATTGCCAGCAGCACCCAGGCGCCCATGGCACAGGTCGCAACCCAATGGGCGACACGCTGCCGCACACGGCGCGACGACCCGGCATGATCTACCTGGCCTTTCGATGCCCGGTCGATCTCATGCGCGGCAATCCCCGGCATTTCCGAAAGCGGCCGCAAATCGATCAAAGCCATGCGCTCACTCCTGAGTCGTCGTTGTTCTCCGTCCCTTCTACAGCGAAGCTCTGTAACAAAGTGTTTGGCTCGGTGTCGGAACGCAAGCCGGAAGCTGCCGACACTTTATGGCGGTTCCATGACCACCCGCGCCGTTACGAATCGGCGTGCAACAACGCCAGAAACGATGCCGCGTCCTTAACATCCAACGCCAGCCCCTCCAGACGCGCAGCCTGCTCGGCATCCTGCCCCCAGAGTTCCATCTGGGTTCGCTCGTCCAGCGTCGCGCAGGCCATGGCCTGTTCCGCCGTCAGCCGTCCATCCACCAGCGCCAGCCCAAGCACCAGACTGCCCAGCGCCGGCACAGCCACGCCCAGCGCGGCCAGCGCCCCGTCCGCCAGCCCCTCAAGCACCGATTGCAGCCCCGCCAGCGCCTCGGGCGGCTGATCGACCGGCATCACCCCGTCGGTGCTCCGCAGCACGACACCATATCGGGCACGCAGCCATTCCAGCCACGGGCCCCATTCCTGCTGCTGGCGTTCGACCAGCAGCGCCGGGTAGCGCACGCGGTAACACAGCAATTCATGGCGGGCGTATCCCAGCAACACCCCGATCACAGCCGCCCGATCGGGCGCGATCCGCTCCAGCATCGTCCCCGCGATCCGTGTCAGCCGCAGATCGGACGGCGCGAAATCGCCCCCCTTCCCGCCACCGCCCGCCGCCTGCCATTCCCCAGCCAGGGCCTCGGCCAGCGCCCGGCTCCCCACACGCAGCACCGCCCCACCCGGCAGACGCACCGGCCGACCATCCAGCCGGACAGCAAAACCCTCGGGCTCCGACACCACCTCGGCACGGTCCCAGAAACGCCGCCGCGTGGCGGTGGCAGGGGCGGAAGAACGGGGCGTCACAGGCGTATCACTCATCGAAACAATCCAAGCCCACGCAGAATATTCATCACTTTCGGCGCCTTGGCCTTCGGCGCGGCATCCGGCGCCGGGCCGGGCTGCTCCTCGCGCGCCGCCTTCAGCGCATCGGGGCATGGATCGCCCATCGCCGCCGACGGCCCGATGGTCAGCATGAAGCGATGCCCCGGCCCCGCCGCTTCCGGCCGGGGCTGCGGCGCCCGGATGGTGCCGGCCACCACGATCGGCATCGAGGCGCCGCTGCCGCCGATCAGCAATTGCGGCATCAGATGCAGGTCCAGGTCCTGCTGCGCCAGACCGATCGTCCCATGGCCCGTCATCGCCAGCCGAAAGGTCTGCAACCCGATCGTATCCAGCGCCGCCCGCCCGTCACCCAGCGTCATATGCACGCCCAGACAACGCAGCGCGACCGAAGTCCCCCGTGTGGCGGCGGAGGCATCCGGCCCCAGCAGACGGCCCAGAGTATTGCCGTCAATCTGCCCCCTGACCATCGACAGACCCAGATGCCCGCCCAGATTGTCGCGCAGCGCAGCACGATCATTCCCCTGGGTCTGCACGCTGCCGACCAGTTGCAGACTGCCGCGCAGCATCGGCGTCAGATCGAAAGCCTGGGCCAGCCAGTCGGCCGGCAGCACCAGCGTCCGCACATCGGCCGACAGGCGCGGCACCGCCCCCGACGCATCGACGGACAGCACGGCATCCAGACTGCGCCCCACGCCATCGGCATGCAGCGGATCAATCGTCAGATGCCCGCCCCGCAACACCAGATGAGCCTCGGCGGCATGATAATCCTCGTCATACAGCCGCATCCGGTCCGCCGTGAGGTCCAGATCCCCATCCATCTGCCGCAGACGCTCGAACGGCAACGGCGCATCATCCGCTGCCCCCTCCCGCACCGCCGATGGCGCGCCTCCATCACCCGAAGGCTCCGCGGCCGGGGCGGCGGCACGCACCGTATCCACATCCAGCCGGCTCGCATGCAGCCGCCCGTTCAGCAGCGGAACCCCATTCGTCCCCCCCTGCCGGAGAAAAGAGAGGTCCCCATCCAGCGTCATCTGCGCCGAATCCAGCCGCAGATCCGTCAGCCGGATGTCGGAACCACCCCGAACCGCCAGATGCGCATCGGCCGTCAGATGATCCAGCACCAGATTGCCCGGCAGCGACAGCCGGCCGGCGGTCAGATGACCGTCCAGAGCCGACTGTCCGCCCCCGACCGTTCCTCCCAGCCGCAGACTCCC
Source organism: Gluconacetobacter sp. (assembly GCF_047721585.1). Taxonomy (NCBI): domain Bacteria; kingdom Pseudomonadati; phylum Pseudomonadota; class Alphaproteobacteria; order Acetobacterales; family Acetobacteraceae; genus Gluconacetobacter; species Gluconacetobacter sp. The sequence goes on along the minus strand of NZ_JBDNXE010000057.1, from coordinate 3,356 downwards.
ACCCGCGACATCCACCACCAGATCCAGCGGCATCGCACTGCCCAGAACGCTGCGTGCGGCGGCCAATGTCTCGGCCGGCGTCCCCAGCGTGCCATGCAGCGCGAACGGCTGGCCGGCATAATGCCCGGCGGTCTCGATCGCCACATGATCGGCCGGCGTCGGCGCATCCACCGCCAGTCGATCCAGCACCAGCCCACGCACCACCGGCACACTGCCGATCGCCCCGGTGCGCAGCCGCACCTGCCGCAGACCCGGCATGGGCGCGGTGTCCGATCCCAGATCGACCACACGCGCCGTCAGGTCGATATCGTGGACATCAGGCAAACCCGCATGCACGAACAGGCGGTTGAGATCCGCCAGCCGCCCGATCGCCAGATGCACCGCCACATCATAGCCGCGCAGGCGCATGGGGTCGGAGAGGGTACCGTCCAGCGTGGCGGACCCCGCATCCCGCCCCTCGATCCGCAACGAAGCCTGCAAGCGCACCGGCCATGCCGAACGCTCCGCCGCGAAAAGCTGGCCGACCTGCCCCGACACGCTGACGATCGCGGAGGAATCCCCCTGCCGATGCCCCTGCATTTCGATCGCGGGCTTCGCCCCGGTCAGCCCCGACAGATCCAGGCTGTCCAGCGTCACCGCCCCGCTGGCATGGGCGCGCCGATCGTCCCAGCGCAGATCGGCATCCCTGACCCGCACGCTGCCGATGCGGACCCGCCATGGGGTCGAGGGGAAAGAAACACCCCCCGGCGGGCTGTCCGATTCGGCCGGGGGCTGCATCTGCCAGTTCGCGCGCCCGTCCGCCATCCGCTCCATCAACAGGTCGGGATGGGTCAGGCGCACATCTTCCAGCCGGATTTCGTGCCGCAACAGCGGCAGCAGCGCCAGCCGCGCATCCAGTTCGGTCGCCGTCAGCATCTCCGGCCGCGCCCCGCCCGGCATGTCCGACAACGCCAGATCCCGAACGGAGACCGACGGGTAAGGCAGCAGATGCACCTGCACCGCCCCCACCTTCAGTACACGGCCGGTCTGGTGCCACACCGCCGCCACCGCCTTCTCGCGCAACCCGACGGGATCAAGCCGCATCCACGCGCCCATCACGCCGGCGCCCCCCAGCAGCACCAGCACGACGAACAGCCTCAACAGGCGCAGGAGACGGCGCTTCGGTCGCGGCGGCTTCGGCTCCCCTTCCAACACGACCGGCAGCATGGCTCAGCTCCGCCGAGGCGCCGGCGTCGCGCCGGCGGTAAAACCGAGTTGCCGGAACGTCTCGCGCATGTGGGCCGGCAGTTCCGCCGACACCTGCAAGCGCCCGCCCGCCGGATGCGGCAGATCCAGCGACCGCGCATGCAGATGCAGCCGATCGACGAACCCCTCGGGATGCGCGGCCTCCCCGCCATATTTCGGATCACCCAGAATCGGCGTCCCCAGCGCCTCGCAATGCACGCGCAACTGATGGGTCCGCCCCGTCAGCGGCGACAGCGCCAGCCAGGACAGACGACGCCCGGCGGCATCCAGAACCTCATATTCCGACAGAGCATGGGCCGCGTCCTCATCCTTGCGCGACGCCACCACCGTCAGCGCCCCCGGCCCCACTCCCAGCCGGGCCAGCGGCTGGTCGATCACCCCGCTGGCCGGCGTCGGCCGACCGACCACCACCGCCCAGTAGGTCTTGCGCACATCGCGCCCACGGAACGACGCCGCCAGCTTGGCCGCCACACCAGGCGTCCGCGCCAGCAGCAGCAGCCCCGAGGTATCCCGGTCGATCCGGTGCACCAGACGCGGGCGCGGATCGTCGTCATTGTCCTTCAACGCATCCAGCATGCCGTCCACATGGTGGACGATGCCCGGCCCGCCCTGTACCGCCAGCCCGGCCGGCTTGTTCAGGACGATCACCTGCGCATCGCTGTACAGCACCATGCCGCGGATCTCGCGCACCGTCCGCTCGTCCAGCACGGGCCGGGGCGGCGGCGCCGGGCGCGCGGCGGCAGGGATCGGCGGCACGCGCACCGTCTGCCCCGGCACCAGACGGGTCGCGGTATCGGCACGCTTGCCATCCACCCGCACCTGTCCCGTGCGGCACAGTTTCTGCAACGCCCCCTGGGTCAGATGGGGATAATGGCGGCGAAACCAGCGGTCGAGGCGGATATCGGCTTCGTCATCGCTGACGGTCAGGGTCACTACACTCATGACTGACGGCTTTCCCGCAGTCTGGCCCACCTGTCCAGCCGTCGCGCGATTTCCGCCTCGAATCCCCGCCCGCTGGGGCGATACAGCGATTCGCGCCGCATCTCGTCCGGGAAGTAATTCTGGCCGGAAAATCCCTCTTCGCTGTCATGGTCGTATTCATATCCCTTGCCGTAGCCGAGATCCTTCATCAGCCCGGTCGGCGCGTTCAGGATATGGGCCGGCGGCATCAGGCTGCCGGTCGCCTTCGCCAGCCGCCGCGCCGCCTTGTAGGCGGTATAGACGGCATTCGATTTCGGCGCGGTGCCCAGATGCACCACCAGTTGCGCCAGCGCCAGCTCCCCCTCGGGCGAGCCGAGTCGCTCATAGGTCTCCCACGCCGCCACCGCCAGCGGCAGCGCCTGCGGATCGGCCATCCCCACATCCTCGGCCGCGAAGCGGGTCAGCCGCCGGGCGATGAAGCGCGGGTCCTCTCCCCCTTCGAGCATCCGCGCGAACCAGTACAGCGCCGCGTCGGGGTCCGAGCCCCGCAGCGATTTATGCAGCGCCGAAATCAGGTTGTAATGTTCCTCGCGGTCCTTGTCGTACAATACGGCCCGCCGCGCCAGCAGCGCGGACAGCCCCTGCCCGTCCAGCGGCGGCCCCTCCGGCAGCGCCAGCACCTGCTCGACCATGTTCAGCAGATACCGCCCGTCGCCATCCGCCATGGCGCGCAGCGTCGCCCGCCCATCCGCCGTCAGCGGCAGGTCCCGCCCGCTCTCGGCCTCGGCCCGGCACAGCAGCCGCTCCAGCGCGTCATCATCCAGCCGCCGCAGCACCATGACCTGGCAGCGCGACAGCAGCGCGCCATTCAGGGCGAAAGACGGGTTCTCCGTCGTCGCCCCCACCAGCACCACCGTCCCGTCCTCGACCACCGGCAGAAACCCGTCCTGCTGGGCGCGATTGAAACGATGGATCTCGTCCACGAACAGCAAAGTGCCCTGTCCGATGGCCGCCCGCTGCCGGGCCTCCTCGAAAGCCCGCTTCAAATCCGCGACCCCCGAAAACACGGCCGAAATCTGCACGAAGCGCAGCCCCGCCGCGTCGGCCAGCAGACGGGCGATGGTCGTCTTGCCCACCAGCCCGGGCGGCAGCCGCGGCCACCGGAAAAGCACGCAGACCAACACCCCACC